>JALZAW010000472.1 GCA_030948155.1 Candidatus Dormiibacterota bacterium
GGCGTCAGCCGGCGCGGCGCCGAATCGCCCTCAGAGCTGCCGTAGCAGATGGGCCTACGATCGGCTTGTCACGGCGATCCCTCAGAGGGAGCCTCGCACTCGGGTGTCCTATGTGCTCCGCCGTGCCGTGTTCCCAGGATGTGGGGCGGGCCTTCACGAGCAGGTAAACCGTGAGGCCGGCGATCAGCAGCGCCCCGTACAGCGCCAGACTGGCCAGCCAGGTCATGGCGGGCCGGCCGCCGTAGAAGCTGTCACGGACGACATCTATCTGGCCCTGTGCCTCCACCAGGACATATCCGGTGAGGAGCACGGCCAGCTCTGGAGGCCGCACCCTGACCCGGGGCCAGCAGTAAGCGATCGCCACGAGCAGCGGCGTGAAGTTCCAGAGTGAGTTCCCGGGGGCGATCACCACGCCGAGGCAGAGCAACAGTGCGAACCCGGCGTCCCATGGGTTGCCGCGCCGCCATCCGATCACACCCACCGCCAGCAGGCCGAAAAGAGCGCACACGACCAGCATGGGGCCGGTCACTGCCAGCCCTGGCAGCGGTGGCCGGGTCCACTGAGAGGCCAGGCTGAGGCGGCTGAAGAAGCCATTCAGTGACTGGTTGGTCCAGAAGGTGTCGGGCTGGAGCATTCGGCCCACGGTGCCCTCGTAGCGCCACTGATGTCGGCTGAGGTTCGGAACCACTATCAGCAGCAGGGAGGCCGTGAGCGCCCCGAGCAGAGGCCGAAAGGCACGCCGACCCTGCGCGCCGAAGGCGGCCAACGCAACAGCCGGATAGAGCTTGATCGCAGAGGCGACCGCAAGCGCGCCCGGTCGGACGATGCGATGGAAGGCGAGCGCCAGCAGCGACAGCACTATCAGGTTCACCTGACCGAAATAGAGGGAGCCGTTGACGGGCGCGAACAGACCCGCGCCGGTGGCCAGCAGGAGCAGCTCCCAGGTCGCTGCTCGACTGAGCGGCTCGAGCAGCAGGTACATGGCGACCCCGAACGCCGCCAGGCTGGCCGCGGTGAAAAGGATCGCAGCGGTTCGCGGGGGGAGAAGCGCTAGCGGGCGGAGCAATTCGGCCAGGAGCAGCGGATACGAATAGCCCACGGCGCCCACCGTCGAGTGCACGCCGGCCACTCGCAGCACATGGTTGACGAGGTTGATGTCGTAGGGATCGCCGCCTCGGCCCAGAATCCGCGCGGCGGCCCAATACGTGTAGAAATCGTTGAAGAGGCCGGCCGGGCGCCGGGTGGAACCGGCCGTCTTCAGGAGATCCGCGAATGCCACCACGCAGGCCCAGGCGCTGGCGAGGGCGACCCTACGGCGCGCGCTCCAAGACAGCCGGGCGGCCGGGCCCTCAGGCCCCTGGATGCGGGAGGTCAGCGAACGGTCATCCGGATCCACCGGGCGCAGGCGACGGAGTAGAGGCCGAGAGCGATGAACCCGACCGCCAGCGCGCCCAGTAGCCAATGCCCGAAGGGTTTCCCGGCCAGGGTTGCGAGCGCATCGCCAAAGCCGTGCGCCTGCCCCGGATCCTGAGTGAGTGCCGCCAGGAGGACGAACCAGCCCAGGAGGCCGTAGATCACGCCCCGCGCCACGTAGCCCAACCGGCCCAGGATCATCGCCCCCTTCCGCTCGGTCGCGCCCATCCGCTGCCGTTCGAGGTCCTTCTCGAAGCTGGCCTTCGCAGCGATGACGAACTGGCCGATCGCAACCCCGATCGCCACAACTCCACCGATCGCAACGATAGCCCGGCCGCCGGGGAAATCGAAGGTCTTGGAGACCAGCGATGGAGTTCCGCCGCCGCCCTGCGACTTCCCGGCCAGCAGGCCAACGGTGAACACCAGGAGCGCGAGGTTCGCGATCCCGGCCCCGACGTAACCCAGGCGCTTGACCAGACCCTTGGGGGCGGAGCCGCGGTGGAGCGGATCAAAGGCGGCGGAGACGAAGCACCAGAGCGCGAACCCCGCCAGGCCGACGACGACAAGGACGAGGAACGGACCCCCAAGCGGGGTTTGGGCGATTGTCGAGATGCCACCCTTGGAGCTGGTCGTCTGGCCGCCCACGCCCACCGCCGACTCCAGGGCCAGTACGCCGATGATGACGTAGATCAAGCCTCGAACCACATAGCCGAGGCGCATGAGGCCGGCGACCCACGGGTTCTCCACCGCCTGCTTGGCCTGCTCGTTGGCCTGCCCTGCGGTTGCTTCGGCGCGGCCCTTGGTCTCAGAGATGCCCATCGGTTCACAAACCAGCATGACACCGCCGCGGGTCTTCGGGGCAGTCGAGAGGTGGATCCCCCGGGCGAATGCACATCTCGATCGCAGTTGAGTCGTTCATCCGCCAGCGATCGCACCTTAATTCGCGACCCAGCACGGAGGTTATGGGCAGGCCCGTCATCGCCTCTTCTAGGTCGCGGAGATCACCCTCGCCGACGCAGAGTCGGACCAGCGCGCTGGAGTCGCCTGAGCGGCCCGTCTCGTTCAGGGACCGACTCTCCTGGCGGCTCCTATCCCGAAGCTCCTCCAAGAGCGTTGCGAGCCGCACCGGTTCGCACGTACCTCCGCGTTAGCAAGGCCTAAATGCGTCGACCCAGCGGAGGAGTGAGCAACATCCGCGTCTTCGGCTCGGGCCGAGGCCTCCCTGACCAGCGATGCTGACCGAGCGCGGTCGTGCGGCTTTCTGGTGACGAGCTGGTGCAATGGGCGACCCTACGCGGACCTCAGAGTCTCACCGAGTCTGCTGTCAGGCTCTCGGCCGAGCTGCTGGACCGCCATCCCGACATGCC
>JALZAW010000473.1:0-2325 GCA_030948155.1 Candidatus Dormiibacterota bacterium
GTGTTGACTCACGCCCGCCGGCCGTCCGACGTCCTTGAGTGGACGCGAAACAAGGTCGAGCGGTCTCTGCAGAAGGGCTTGCAGGAGGCGGCTGACCGCGTCGCCGCGTATGCCCGCCTCACCGGCGTGACCGTCGTGACGCCCGACTGGCAGCCCCTAGTGCTGACCTACAGCGAGCTGTATGCCCGAGTTGGCCGCCGGTCTGGCGAGGCAGGGCAGGACCAGGTGCGACGCCTGACGGAGCAGCCGGGCCTCGATGGCCCCGAGCGGTCACGCTTTCTGGTCGAATACCTGTGGCAACGGAGCGGCCTCAGCGGCCCGGCGGCTGTGGTTGGTTTTGCGTCGCTCGCCTACCCTGCTACCAGTCTGGACCTGGTGTCAGCCGGCCCGTTTGCAGATCGGTTTCGGGAGATCTTGGAGCTGGAGGCTCGAGCGGCAGGCGAGTGGAGCGGCAGCTCGGTCAGGCTGCGCGGCTACTTTCCAGGCGTGTCCGACATGAGCTTCTTGGCCCGCGGCTTCACAGAGCCGGACCTCGCAACACTGGCCGAGAACACGCCAGCCTGGGACTTGGGCCTGGCGCAGCCCAGGGCAGGGCATTTCGCGCTGCCGGTAGTGAACATCGGCCCTTGGGGCCGCGATCCCCATCTGCGGCTGGAGCGCGTCCACGCCCACTACGCTTTTGAAACCGTCCCCGAGTTGGTCTGGCGTGTGGCTCTCGCGGCGCTGAGGGGCTGAGCCGGCTGAAGAGATAGCTGCCAACGTTCGGGGCGTCTTCCAGCAGACATGTCCGGCGGGAGTCTCCTCGCCGAACCAGTCGGCGTTGAACGAGGTGAAGACTATTTTGCTGCGACTCTGCCCCCGCCGCTCAACCCAGCTTCTTGGGGCGGCAACGCCGACCCTGCATGTGCTACAGGCTGATGAGGTCGTCTACTTCGGGCAGGTATTGAGCCAGCAGTAGTAAAACGGCGTCTGGTCGTGGCCGGCGCTCACCTCGTTCTCCGCCTTGCGCTTCCACTCCTGGATGAGCGAGTTGTTCGGGTAGAGGTTGTCCGCCTGAGTGAACCACTTGTCGGCCAGCTTGTAGTGCTTCTGGTCATACTCATCGAAACCCTTCTGCAGGTCGTTGGTGCTGGGGCTGGACTTGGCGGAGGTGCCTGACTTGCTGAGGAACTCCTTCGCCACGCCGGTCGGCACTGCAAAGTTCAGGCCCTGCACCTCTTGGCCGGTGCTGGGGTCGATGGAACCGAAGGTGAGCAGGCCCACCACCTCACCCTTGCTGTTCAGGACCGGCCCGCCGGAGTTGCCATGGGTGGTCGCCGCATCGGTTTGGATAGCACTCCAGCCGCCCTCCAGTTGCTTACGGCCGGAGACGCTGCCGGTGGTGAGCGTGGGGTCGACAGGCTGATCAGCCTTCAGCGCCGGGTTCAGCAGTACGGCGCCGGGATATCCGATCACGTACAGCTTGTCACCGGTTTGCAGGCTGGAGTCGTCGCCCAGCGGCAGAGTGGGAACGTTGTGCTGACCCTCCATCTTGAGGACCGCCACGTCCTTGCCCGGCACCGGAGTCCCGTTCGTGACGACGTCCGCGACAATGCCGCTGGTAGAACTCAGCGGTTTGCCATTGGAGAAGGTCAGGATCTTGCTGTCGATCTTGCCGATCTGCGCGTATTTCAGTGCCCACGCCAGGACCTGCTTGAAGAAGGATGGTTGGAGGCTGGCCGGAATGCTGGAGGTTCCGACGGAGGCGGCGACAGCTGAAGCGAGCTGGTCGAGCGCCTGGTTGATCAAAGCCGGCTTCAACTGATCGTCGCCCGGAGCTGCCACATGGGCGTTGGTCAAAAGGATGCCGTCCGGCGAGATCACGAAACCGGAGCCGAGGAAACCTGTCTGCTCCGCGAGGTGCGCGACGCTGCCAGGATTCGGATCGGGAGTGACGTATTCGAAGAAGTGAGCGGTCAGCTCGGTGTAGGCAGCGGCAGTCACGGCAGCCGTGTTGTTGGGGTCGAGCTGGCCGGCATCCACCAGAGCCTGCAGTTTGCTCAGCAGTACAGCCTTGGCCGCCGGGCTGATATAGGTGTCGGGCACCGTCACGGGGGCGCTGAACTGCGAGTAGATCTGCATCACCGCCGGGCTCGACTGAGCGAAGAGACGAGTTGCTGAGAGATCCTTCGGCCCGCTCTGGCTTGAGCCGCCGCAGGCGGCAGCGACGCCGAGCGCGAATAGGGTCAGCAGGGCTCGGGTCAGGAGCGCGTGCCGCGCAGAGCGCCAGCCGGCGTGTCGCACTTGCTTGATTGACGACGCCGGGACCCTCACAGCTCAACTCTC
>JALZAW010000473.1:2335-2772 GCA_030948155.1 Candidatus Dormiibacterota bacterium
CAATTAACCAAGCGTCGCGGTCACCCAGACTCTCGTCGCATTGTCGCGCAATCGGGCGCGCTTGGGGGCGGTAAAAACCATTGCCTTGCTGGTTGCTGTGATGGGCGTCCGGCCGCGGTCGACCCAGCTTCTCGCCCGAGCGGCCCTGGGGCAACCGAGCGTCAGAGTCTCGGAGCATCACAACGTGGTTGCGTGTGGCCAGCAGGCCTTCCGGCAGCGGCGGCACCCGTCACAGGCCGGTAGCCGCTGCGTCTGCCAGGAGCGTTTCGACACTCAAAGTCACAGAGGTATCAGAGGCTGGCACGGCTGTCGTCGTTAAGTCGATTGATGTCTGTCGCGAGTTCCTTCAACCTTCGACTTACAGATCCGCCACCGGTCCCTGCGTCGCGGCCGTAGATTAGCTGCTTCCGTGTCCGCCGGTCCCGACTCATCAATGG
>JALZAW010000474.1 GCA_030948155.1 Candidatus Dormiibacterota bacterium
CGTCTCACCAGCCGCCAATAGAGGATTGGCAGGTTCCTCGGACAGGCGAGTAACCTGCATGCCCGCATCCGCTCTCGCAGTTGACGCCTTTCGGGGGCGTCCAGGCACCGTGCCCCCCGTCCAGGTCGGGTCGAAGTCTGCCATGCGTCCTCCCTTCCTAAGCCCACACCCGCTCTCCACGGAGGCAGGTCTAACTCTCTACCTGCTGTGCGAGACTGGCAAATGGGTCATCTGTCCCAGCTCTTCCGCCGAGGTCCCAGGAAGAGCGCTAGAGCTAGGTCGTGGATGCCGCGCCGTTGTGGGGCCTCCGGCAACCGCAAGTAACCGCGTCGGCACGCCCCGGTCAGGGAATACGTGCTCGCTCTAGGCATGAACTTCTACGCTCACGGACAGTGCTGTAGGCTCCCTGGATCCGACTCTCAAGTCTTACGGCGTAGGTTCGGACACCCTGGGGGCATCCGTCCTCCTCTCACATGAGCCGTTTCGCGTTGCGCTGACGGTCATGCCGCCACCCTGCGACGCATCGTTGGCCGCAAGCACTGCCACGAGGAGTCCCGTGACACCCGTGAAGGCCGCCATTACTGGCAACGGATTTCGGCTAATCGAATTGCCCGAGACGGCGAGGGCGATTAGTTACTCTTTTGTCTCAGCGGTACGCGGATCATGCTACTGCGGTTCAATTCCTTCCCGATACCCGCCAGGCTAGCCAGATGGCGAAGGCCGTGCAGAAGGCGCCGAAGATCAGTACGGCGGCATAGATATGTAGTAGTTGGTCAAACACTCCCGTTGATCCCGCCCTCCCGCCATATTGGTGTATCGCCGGTCATCACATCGTACGCGCCGAGAGGTGGTGACGACCCCGAAACCATACTTCTCGGAAGTAGACACGATCCCTAGGGCGCTTACACTGGCGTGCCGTGAGCGGGCAGCGGTCGCCGTCTGGCGATGAGTGGAAGGACTCGGATTGGCGCCCAGCGCCACAAGGGGTGCCCCTTTGGTGGTTGATCATGGTGGGAGGCCTTCTGACCATCGTGATGATCGCCGGGTTCTTGGCGTTTGACGTGTACGGCGCATCGCTACCGACCGGATGGGCCTTGCCGGCCCTCCCTCATCCAAGTTCCGCGAGCGTCACGCCACGCGTTTCGCCGGAGGCGTCACCTGCGGCTACCGGCGTGGGCGACCAGCCGCCGGCCAACATTCCGACGCCCTCCGGGCTGGATACCGTGCCCTTCAAGGCTATCCCGGCCGTCACGATGGACAGCGTCAAATCCACTCTCGAGCGGCAGGGATTTCAATGCGTTGTCCAGGGATCACCTTCCTCCGGCGAATCGTTGAACTGCCATCTCCCCGGAGCCAGCCTTTACACAGAGGCCGGCGGCACATCCTCAGACGGACACCAAGTCGAGGTGGTGAGCTGCCGAGTCTACTATTCGTACGTTGACACGCCGCCCAGCCAACAGCAGTTGCTTCAGGTGTATGACGCCGTCATAGCTGCCACAGAGTCCGGTGCAGAGGCGGCGGAGGCGAGGGCCTGGGTCCGAACTCATCTCGCCGATCCGGATCGGGTTACCACGGCCGTCGGCGCAACGACTCTAGCCATCGATCCCAAGCAGGCTCACCTCGCGGTCCAGGGCTGACCTGATCAGTCGGTGAACGAAGCACTCGATGATTCCGAGTGGAAAGACATGGAGGAACAGCGGACAGAGGGGACTATCGCAACATATTGGGATTGACCGCCAGCGCTCGACAGCTTCTGGTGGTGTGGGTTTGACGATCCTCGAAAGAGGCCACCCCGCCGCACTTGATCCCACCCCGCAGTAGAACGAGCGGTGTCTCTGCGCTCTTTAGTGCATCGGCGGAGACGCCGGCAATCTCCACCCGATGTGGCACGCGGCGGGCGAGCCAGTCCCGCCAGCTGGGGCCCACACCACGGCCAGCAGCGCGGGCTCGAGGATGCCGCGAACTCGTCAGCCGGCGCAGGGGGGGCGCATACGGCGGGAGTGGGATCCCGAGGGCCTGATCGCCTGCCGGACGCTGGTCGATGGCGATTGGGGGCTGGGCGGGCAACAAGACGGAAGCGAGAGTCGGGCTGCGCCGCGCTTCTGAAGTTCTCTGAGCTGCAGGCACGCTTCCCCGCGTCACCGCGGTGTGGTGCCCAGACCGGCCGTCGACTACCTGGCCCAGTTGGTCAACGTCGATCCGTGGCCTCGCTTTCAGAATGCTGAGGCTGGCTTCCGCAGGCGCACCTCCATCCCGATGCCGCCCGTCTGGATCTCACAGTCGCCAAAGGCGCTGGCTGCTGCCAATGCTTCCATGCGCTGCCTCGTGTAGGCGCGCCGCCGCAGCCACGCCAGCGTCCACCTCGTCATCCAGGAGCTCATGCGGCCCAGCCGCATGCCTCGCACTTCATTGGCGATGGCGGCGCCCGAGGCCTCATGGTTCATGTCCTGGACCACTGCCGTCCCGCCTTCACGCAGCACTCGGTGCATCTCGTCGAGTGCCCGGCCCGGCCGCGCGAAGTTCTTGAACGCGGCCTGGCACACGATCAGATCGAAGGAGCCGTCCGCAAAGGGCATGCTGGAGGCGTCGCCTTGACGGAAGTCAACCTCCACCCCCAACCGTCGCGCGTTCTCGCCTGCGATCTGCACGAACGAGCGGCTGATGTCCAATCCGGTCACCTGGAACCGGCCGAGCCTCGCCACCTCGATCGCGAAGTAGCCTGGACCTGGCGCCACCTCCAGAACGGCAGCGCCGCTTGGGAGGCCGGCGGT
>JALZAW010000063.1 GCA_030948155.1 Candidatus Dormiibacterota bacterium
GAGGAGGAGCGGGTCTGAAGATCGGTGACGACGACGGGCGGGGCCCCGTACTTAGGGGGCCCTGCGAAGCGGGGATTGCTGCGCACGCATCGATGCCCTGAGCTCCGAGATACCGTCCTTTCTGCTCGTACAGGCACCTGGGGCCTCAGGCGGGCGCAGCAGCAGGGGCCTTCCGCGGGCGCCCACGCTTTTTCGGCCGCGCCACCTGAGCCGCTTTCGTTCCGGCGCGGCGCCGAGGTTGAGGCGGCTCGAGCACAAGGTAGTAGGTGTTGTACCTGTGGCGGACTCGCACATCTGAACCGACGGCTTCCAGCCACTTGTGCAGACGTCTTGCAGCCCGGCCCTCCGCCTGATCCAACACCACCTCGACATCTTGCTCGCGGGCGGCCATCAGCAGCGTCAGGGCGATGCGGTGGGCATAGGTCGTGCCTGTCTTTTCGTGCCACACCCGGCCGCCTTCGCTGTAGATGTCGCCGAAGCGCGCCCTGACCAACTTGCCGAGCCGCTCCCGCAGCCCCTCCAAACCACTGCTTGTGTCCTGGACCAGGACGCTCGCGTGCAGTTCCTCCAGCCGGCTGCGCTGCCTGACCGAGTTCAGGTCCTTCGAGTGGGCCAGGACCAGGCAGTCACCGAAGGACTCGTACAGGTAGGTGATGAGATCATCCAGCGCGGCAGCGCCCCTGCCCTTGGCCTCGACGTTGACAAGCGCCAGCACAGGCCGGTGGACGAGCAGGAGGCGCTCGGCCTCAGCCGGCGTCGCGGCCACCAGCGGCATCAGGTGAAGCAGGCGCACCATACCCTCCAGCACCGCCCGCTGATCGGCGTCACCCTCGACGATGAGGACCTGGTTGTCAGCCCCCTGCCGCGGCAACGAAGGGGAGCGGTCCTTGTCCGACCCTGCCTCGGCTCGCGGCGCCAGGTCGTAGTGCCGGTTCCGGAATGGGCGCACCTGAATCTCCGAACCCACCTCTTCTTCCAACCAGCGGCTGAACCTGCGAACTGCCCGCGCCTCAGTCTCGTCCAGGCGGACATCACGGTGGAGTTTCGTGGCCACCACGAGGGCCACTGCCACGCGGTGCTTGAAGCGCTTTCCACTGGGCTGATGGTGCACGCGGCCGGACTTGACCACAAGATCGCCCAAGCTCGCCTGAAGCATCTTGCGCAGCCTCTCGATCAGCGCGGCCAGCCCCTCTTTCTTGTCCTGGATCTGGGCGTAGGGATGGATTCGCGCCACCCGCTCTCGCTGCTCGATTCGGTCCACGTGGGCCGAGTAAATGATCGGAGTGCAGGCGCCGAAGTCCTCCAGCAGGCGCTCCAAGACCTGCTCGACCGTATAGCCTGTCTTCTCTGCCAGCGACATGTCGAGGTCGATCACTGCCAGGATGGGCCGGCCGGTGTGAAGCAGGGCCAGCGCTTTGCGCGGATGCTCGGCGACGAGCGGGATCAGCCCAGCCTCTCGGATCGCATGGGCCAGCTGCTGGAGCTGCTCGGGATCGTCCTCCAGCAGCAGCACCTCCGGCCGGGCGCCACTGGATTCAGCCATCGAGAGTTGCCTTCGTCGCTTGCGATGCGTCTGGTTTTCGGCTACCACAGTCCTCCTCTATGTGTGTTCCCCGTAGGGTGCCAGCCTCACCTCTCCCTGGGCCACGCTCAGTGCGCACCCCGCGCCCGCCCGCAGCACTGCGTGGCGCGCCCTGCGCAGGGTCCGGAAGCGAGGTAGAGCACGGGGGTAGGCCGCCATCAATCCCTCCAGGTCGGCGGTTCCGCGCATCAGATACCCGGCCGGTGTCTTCAGGCCGCGGAGAGGGGCGAACTGAAGTCCCAGGACGGTTCCCCTCAACGCCCGGAGCCTCGCCTCCAACTGCGGCCAGGCTGGGAACTGCAAGCTTCCCAGGGGCAACTCGCCCTGCGGCGCCCCGAGCCACCAGACCGGGACCGGCAGCTCCCGCACCAGCTCCGCCAGGTCGGTGGGCACTTGCTCGGCGCCCCCCACCACAAGCCAGGGCCAGGGATCGGCTTGCTGCCAGGCCGAGGCCAGGTCAGTCGGGCGGGCGTGGCGCACGAGCGCAAGCTCCGGGCTGATCAACTCCCGGACGGCGGCCCACAAGTAGGGCCTCTCGGCCAGCACGAGCACTGTGCGGATCACTTCACGCCTCATCTCATCCATAGCTTAGACCGTCCCTCCCGGCTCTGTCCGCTGTTTGTCCCGAAGGATTGCTGTATAGTCTTGCCAGTCGCCGATGGATCGCTTCACGGAGAAGGTGCTCACATGCTGGGGGATCGCGTGGTGGAGAAGCTTTGGGCAATGCCTGGATTGCTCGCTGAGTCGCTGCTGAGGCCGCTACCGCTCTCCGATCGTTCCCGTCAGCGCGGGCAGGGCATGGTCGAGTACGGGCTGATCCTGGCTCTTGTGGCAGTGGTGGTCATCGTGGTGCTGACACAGCTTGGCACTGCGATCCAGGGCAAGTTCACTCAGATCGTCGGCGCGCTCAAGTAAACGCCTAGCACCGGTCGCCGGAGCCGCCGAATAGCAGGCAGACCGCGCTGGGCGTCGTCGCGGCTTGGCCCAGCGGGCTGAGCCGGCCGCTGCCGTCGATGCCGAAGGCACCTATCGCGTCCCCGTCCTGGTTGGCCGCGTAGAGGAAGCGGCCCTCGGGCTCGATTGCAAACGACCGCGGATTCCTGCCTCCGCTGGGCCACCAGCCCGCAGGCGTCAGATCACCTCGGTTGGCGTCGATGGCGAAGGCCGCGACGCTGTCATGGCCGCGGTTGGAGGTGTAGAGGTACCGCCCCGAAGGATGGAGAGCGATTTCGGCGGCTGTGCTTTCGCCGCTGAAGCCAGACGGTAGGCAGGAGACGGTCTGCCGGTGGGTGAGGCCGCCGGGCTCCTGAGCCAGCACGTCGATTGTGGAGTCCAGTTCGTTCACGACGTAGATCAGCTGTAGGGCTGGGTGGAAGCAGGCGTGGCGGGGACCGGAGCCCGGCCTCGCCACCCAGCTGTCCGGCGCGGCCGCTTCCAACCGACCGGGCCCTTTGACCAGCCGCCAGAGCCGGAGGCGATCGGAGCCGAGATCGCAGCCGAGGACCAACGAGGTGCTGGGTATCTGCGTCACGAAATGGGCGTGCGGGCCTTCCTGGCGCATTCGGTCCGGGCCCGAACCGCTCGCGTGCCAGAGGTCGCTGAGAGGCTCCAAGCCGCCGTCACTCCGGATGGGCAGAACAGCCCAGCTGCCGCTCACGTAATTGGCGACCAGAACGAAGCGGCCGCTGGCGTCGACGCTGAGGTGCGCCGGCGCCGAGCCACCGCTCGACTGCTGGGCCAAGAGGCGGAGCCGGCCGTCCTGCGCAACTGCGAAGGCGCTGACCGACCCCTGCTCCAGCTCATTTACTGCGTAAAGAGAGCGACCGCTGGGATGGAGCGCCAAGAAGGATGGGTTGCACGCCTCGCGGGCAATGCTCATGAGTTCGAGCTGATCCGGCTCGGCTGTTCTGCGAAACACGGAGATGCCCTCGGCGTGCCCGGAGGGCTGCGTGTTCGCCTCGGTGTAGGCGCCGACAAAGAGGTAGCGGGCAGCAGCCATCGGACTCAGTCTGACCAAATCCCCCACCGCTCGGCCGGCGCCTCGGCGCCTGCCGCACCCGGAAGCGGGGTTGGTAGAAGGAGTACATGTAATGAGACGCTTCCAGAAGGTCGCCTGGCGGCTGGCGGAGCCGCCCAGCTTCCTGCCGCCCCTGGCTGTGCAGTCGTTGAAGGTGGCGCTCGCCTCGGGACTGGTCTGGGCTCTCGGCCAATCGTTGAACCCGCGGCCCTTCGCGGCGGTGCTGGCCGTGATCATCCTCATGCAGGGACACGCCTACGGCTCGCTTCTCAACGCAGTCCAGTTCCTGCTCGGTGTGGCTGCCGGGTTGGCCCTGGGGCTGCTGGCAGAACACTTCCTGGGCGTCTCGTCGCTGGTGCTGGCGGGCGTCATCTTCATCTGCATGCTCATGGGCGGCTGGCTCAAGGTCTCCCGCCAAGGCTTCAACAACCAGATAGCTGTCTCTGCTCTGCTGGTGCTGGCCTCGGGCAGGGCCGACAACGTAGACCGCCTCTGGGAGACCGCCCTGGGCGGCGCCGTTGGCATCGCTGTGGCAGCACTCATCTGGCCGCCCAACCCGGTCCGCGGCCTGCGCCAGGCCTACCGCCGCGTGAGCGTGGACCTCCGGACCGACGTTCAGCGCACACTGGAGCTGGCGGGGACGGCCGAGGCTGAGGCCAACCGCAGGCGCGTGCGCGATCACAGCGAGCGGGCAGACGAAGCAGTGTCCGACGTGGGCGAGGCGGAGGACGCTCTGCGCTGGAACCCCTGGCACTTGGGCCGAATCCATGACTTGAGCCGCCTCGAGGATCGTCTCCGGCTAGCCGCCTATCTGTATCGCACGGTTCGGGCGCTGGCTAGGCAGGCGGCCCAGGCCCGTCGCACCCAGGACGATTCCGATAGGTGGCGCCAGGCTCGACCGCACCTGCTGGCGGCGGGCGCCACAGTGGTCGACGCGATCGAGAAGCGGCTGGGCGGCCGGGAAGTCCACGACGCCGTGGCGACGGCGCGCGAGGAGATAGGTCGGTTTGCGGTCGCAGCTCCGCAGGACCTTCACGCGGCCGCGCTCGCCGCGGCGCTGGGCGATCTGCTCAGCGACGTGGAAGGCTGGCGACCGCCGAATCAGGTTCAACCTGATCGCCAGCTGGTGACGCGGATCCTGCGCCGGCTGGGCGATCGCCGGACCCCCGAACTGCCCGCTCCCGTCCGAGCCGAGCTCGAGTTTCGAGAGGAGCGCCGAGAAGCCCAACATCAGGAACTCGGTGCTCCCTTGGACCCAGGCACGACAGCGGTGCCCCAGCTCCGCCAGGTGGTGGAGGCGGTCGGCAGCACAGGCGAGCGCGACCTGGGGGTACGCGAGATCACGCTGACGCAGATCAAGGGCGCCGAGAGCTACTCACCCGACTTCGACCCCTCCTTCCTACCCCGCAGCCGCCATCTGCGGCAGCGCTGGGTACAGCTTTACGAGCGGATGGAGCGGGGCGACCAGATGCCGCCGATCGAGGTTTAC
The DNA here is from genome assembly GCA_030948155.1 of Candidatus Dormiibacterota bacterium. Taxonomy (GTDB): domain Bacteria; phylum Chloroflexota; class Dormibacteria; order Dormibacterales; family Dormibacteraceae; genus Dormiibacter. Next base: position 5,089 of record JALZAW010000063.1, read on the forward strand.
CTGGTGGGGAACTCCTACTTTGTCAGGAAGGGTCACCACCAGGTCTCAGTAGCCCGGCACCTTGGCTGGACGAAGTTGAAGGCGAGGGTGGTCGAGCTCAAGACTCGGGTGCCAGTCGCGGACGAACTGAATGCGGAGGAGCTGCTCAGGGCGGCCGAATACGCCGACTTCCTGGAGAAGACAGGGCTTGACAAGACCCGGCCGCGGGCGCGGCTCGATTGCAGCCAGCTGGGCCGCTACGACGTAATCCTCGATCACATCGAGGGCCACCGCTACTTCCTGGCGCTCAAGACGGGCAGGGAGGTCCCGCTGAGTGAGGCGGCGGTGAGCTGGTACGACACCGTCTACCGACCATTGATGGACGTCGTCACTGCACGTGAGGTCCAACGCCGCCTGCCGGATTGGACGGAGGCCGACATCTATCTGACGCTGACGCGGCTGTGGCTGGACCTGGAGCAGGAAGGTCTGCCGGCCGGCCCTGAGGGTGCCGCCAGCGCGCTTCTGGCCGATCCCGGCCTGGTGGCCCGAGAAGCTCGCAGATACGCACGCGGTCGCCGGCGCCGGTCGCGGGCCGGCTGGCGGCGGCTTCTGCTCGACGCCGTCCGCTCCGGCAACCGCCGTTCGGGAGGTCGGTCGACGCGCTGATCCGCGGGGGCTGCCGCGGCCCCTCAGCTTTGGGAGCGTGAGGCTGACACAATGGCTTCGTGGTCAACGAAGTCATCCCGATAGTGCGCGTCGCCAACGCCGCCGCCGCGGTCGGCTGGTATGAGCGGCTGGGCTTCAGGCAGGACTGGCAGCATCGCTTTGAGCCGGGCCTGCCCGCGTTCGTGTCGATCTCGTGCGGGAGGGCGAGGCTCTTCCTCTCGGAGCACCAAGGCGACGCGCGACCAGACACCCTGGTCACTCTCATTGTGGATGATATCGACGGTGTCGTGTCCGAGTTCGGCCGCCCCGTGGGCGAGGCACCGTACGGGTGCGAGATGGAACTGCACGACCCTGATGGCAACCGCCTTCGGATCAGCACACCGTAGCCGATCGATGAGGTACCGGCGCCGACCGGCGCCGACTCGGCAGCGATCGACGACGGGCAGGTCTGGCGACTTCCGCTTTGCTCGCCAGCAGGAGACCGGATCGTGATGGCCTCTGTGACACGCTGGGGCTCGGACTCCCGGTTGGGGATCACAGGCAGCCATCGCTTGGGAGACCAGGGCGAACGTCGCCATGGCTTGGGCTGCCCAATTTCTCATTTCGACTGCTTGCTCCAACCGGCCCTATTGTGGAGCGAGCATGCCAGCCCGAGATGCTGTCAGCTACCTCGCTCTGGGCGATTCCTACACCATTGGCACTGGCGACGCCACCTCCGCCCGCGCCTTCCCCGCCCTGCTGGTGCCCAAGCTGGAGGCTCAGCTGCGTCTGCCGGTGCGACTCACCAATCCGGCCGTCAACGGCTATACGACTGCCGACTTGATCCGAGAGGAGCTGCCGCTGCTGCGTTGGGGAGCGGATCTGGTGAGCGTGCTGATCGGCGCCAACGACGTGGTCCAGGGCTGGCCGCTTGCCCGCTATCGCGACAACCTGGCAGCCATTTACGAGGCTGTGCTCAGAGCAGGCGTGCCAGGCCCGGCAGTCCTGGCGGTGTCCGTTCCAGACTGGTCGTCGACGCCCGCCGCCCGACAATTCGGCGCTCCTGCCGCCATTCGGGCCCAGTTGGAAGCTGTGAACGCTGTGGCGCGCCAAGAGGCGGCGGAGCGTGGCATGCTCTTTGCCGACGTGGTTCCCCTCAGCCGGAGTTCAGAGCCGGGCTGGCTCTCGGACGACGGCCTTCACCCCAGCGAGGCCCAGTACGCCGCCTGGGCCCAGGCGATCTGGGCCGCTCAGGGTGAGCGCTGGGCCGCGGCCGTGACGCGATGAGCGGGCTGCCGCCTCGCGAGAGCCGCGCCGCGAGTGGTGGCGGACCGAGCTTCGGTGAAGAGGATCGCCGTCTCAGCTACGGCAGTTACCTCAAGATCCCTGAACTGCTTCGGCTCCAGCAGCCGCTGACTGACGCGCACGACGAGCTGCTCTTCATCACCATCCATCAGGCGTATGAGCTGTGGTTCAAGCTGGTCCTCTACGAGTTGGAGTCGGCCCGGGCGGCGATGCAGGCGGGCGACTGCGATACCAGTCAGTGGCGGCTGAAGCGCGTGACGGTGATCGAGAGTCTGCTCATCCATCAGGTCGACGTGCTGGACACCATGGCGCCGCAGGACTTCCTCCAGTTCCGCCACCGCCTGGCGCCCGCCAGCGGTTTCCAGTCTGTCCAGTTCCGGGAGATCGAGTTCCTCTCCGGCTTGAAGGATCCCGCCTACCTGCGGCGGCTGGAGACTGACAGCGGGGAGAAAGCGCGCCTGGAGCGCCGCTTGGCTGAGCCGTCGCTGGCTGACGCGTTCAGGGCGCTGCTGGAGGCGAGCGGCTCCAGCATCGAGAGCCTCTTCAACGATCCTGCCCGGCGCGACCTCTTCCAGCTCTCGGAATCACTGCTGGAACACGATCAGGCCTTCAGCCTCTGGCGGGCCCGGCACGTGCAGATGGTCGAGCGCCAGATCGGCAGCAAGACAGGTACCGGCGGCTCGACAGGCTCCAGCTACCTGCGCTCTCGCCTGGACAAGCGCTTCTTCCCCGAGCTCTGGGCCGCTCGCTCGAGCCTGTAGACCCAGCCGCCAGTAGTCTGCCCAGCAATGGATAAGTTGCCTCTGCCCGTGCTTGTCGCCGGCTTCACGGCCGCTGCGGCGCTGATCTGGCTGGCCGGTTATCAGCTCTCCCGCAGCACTGATGCCATCTCTGAGCATTTTCACCTCGGCGAGGCGCTCGGCGGCCTCATCCTTCTCGCCGTCGCTACGAACCTGCCGGAGATGGCGATCGTCGGCGCTGCGGCGGTCAGGCACAACTTCGACATAGCGACTGGCAACATCCTGGGCGGCATTGCGATTCAGACGGTGGTCCTTGTGCTCCTCGACATCGCTACCCCTGTGCGTCATGCACTCAGCGACGCGACCCGATCTCTGACGCAGGTGTTGGAGGGCACGGTGGTCGTCGCCGTGTGTGCAGTGGTGGTGATGGGCACGCTGCTGCCCAAACAGGCGGTGGTGGCGCGCATCGATCCTGCCGCGCTCCTGATAGCCGTGGTCTGGCTGGTGGGTCTCTGGCTCACCAAGCGCGCCAAAGCCTTGCCCTGGGCCTCCAATCGGGAAGGGGACCAGGACTCAGGGGGGAACAAACCTCAGAAGGCCAAGTCACTCGCCACACCTGTCGCCCTGGCAGTCTTTGCAGTCGCCGCCCTCGTCACGCTCGGTGCTGGCGTCGCAGTGGAGATCACTGGCAACGCCATCGCGACTGACATCCACCTGAACGGTGTGGTCTTCGGCGGCACGATCCTGGCTGCGGCGACGGCCCTGCCGGAGGTTTCGACGGGGCTGGCCGCCGTCCGTATGCGCGACTACGAGCTGGCGGTGAGCGACATCTTCGGCGGCAACGCGTTCCTCCCGGTCCTCTTCCTGCCCGCCACGATCCTGAGCGGCCAGTCAGTGCTGGGAGCGGCCCAGCACACAGACGTCCTGCTGGCCTGCTTGGGCATCCTGCTGACCACTGTCTACGTGGTGGGCATGCTCTTCCGACCCAGGGGGCAGTGGCTGCGGATGGGCCCTGACTCCATCACCGTCCTCGCCCTCTACGGCTTGGGCGTGGCTGCCCTGGTGGCAGTAAGCGGCGGCAAGTAGAGAGCTGAGGGAAGGGTCAACCGAAGGACCAAATTCGCTCGAACGAGATCATCGCTCCCACCAGCAGGCTGACGCCGCAGAGGACCGCCGCAGCGAGAATCGAGGGTGGCTCAAGCAGGGGACTGAACGCATGCAGCACCCAGCCACCCGCAGTCACGAACAGAAGCAAGACCGCGGTATTGGCTCCCATTATCAGCCCTGCCGGCTCCGGCGCAGACTTCGCGTCTCGCTCGCGCCACCGGTAGGTGCGTCGAGCATATTGGGCGCCCACCTGGGAGCTGCCTATCAATGCTGCAAGAATCGGCCCCTCGGTTTTCCAATGGAACTCAGCCCAGAGGGCCAGGACCCGATCAGCAACACCACCATGTACATGTCGAACCGAAGCAGAAACTCCAAAGGTCTCTGATCATCGCTGCCGAAGAGCAAGGTCATTAAGCGCTTCCAGCCACTAGTCAAGATGTTCCGAATTCATTCCCGCGGCTTCCGAAAAAGAGCCCAGCCAGCTCACTCCAGGCGCGTTGCCTAATAGAGTGGCGACTGATCTCAGCCCCGGACTGTGCCGCCGGCGGCGGTGGCGCGGGCGGAGCTCGGGCCGGCTCTGAGGACTGCAAACCGCTCGGCCAGCGAGCCCGCCAGGAGCAGCACTCCCGCGGCGATGGCCACGGGCCGCCTGCCGCCCAGAGTGATCAGCGCAGCGCCAGCGCCAGTCAACGCACGCGCCGCTTGGGCCGGCCGCGCCGCCGCGCCCTCGTGGTAGTGGCGCGCGTCAGGGCCGAGCCGCCGCTCCATCGCAAACGACGCGCCGAGCTCGAGCAGGGCTCCGAATGTCGCCGCCAGCCGAGCCGGTCGTGAATGCTGAGAGGGGGTGAGGATCGCGGCCGCCGCGCCCGCGCTGGCTGTGGCGCTGCCGGCGAAAACGAAGGGAAGGTGATGGCGCGCGTGATGCCAGACCGGAACCGAGGTATCAGCCAGCAGCACAGCTGTGTACGTCGCCAGCGGCAGCCCCAGCAGCGCGGCTGCGCCTTCGGCCATCCGGCCGAGGGTGGCGAAGACGCCGCCCAGGAGCTCACCCGCGGCCGCCACGGCCGTAACCCCACCGAACGCCGTAAGAACCCAGGTGCCCACGCTCATGGGCGAGGTCGGCTTCAGGACGCGCAGCATGTTGTAGAAACGCTCAGGTCTGCCCAGATCGACTGTGAGCAGCAGCGGGCACGGGATGAGCGCCGCAAAGGCTGTGTACCAGGCGCTGCGCGCCAGACGGTTATTGCCAGAGAGCCGGGCAGCAAAGCCGAGCACCGCCGACATCCCGGCCAGGCCGCCCAGCCAGAAGTA
>JALZAW010000475.1 GCA_030948155.1 Candidatus Dormiibacterota bacterium
CTGCTGGACCGAGCCGGCGTCAAGGTGACGCGGCCGATCGACAGCGCGATGGAGGCCCGCATCCAGCGCTCGCTCTCCGCCCGGGGCGCCGCTCACGCCTTGTCGGCGGGCCGGATGGGGGACCTTGGCGCCGCGATCGCTTTCGCGCTCGGCGAGGAGACCACGCCGGCGCCGCCTGCGGTGAGCGGTCCGGAGTCGCCCTTCGGGGGGGTACTGACCAAGCGTCAGGTCACGGTCGCCAGGCTGGTGGCGGAGGGGCTCACCAACCGCGAGATCGCCTCGAGGCTGTTCATCTCGGACCGGACCGCGGAAGGCCACGTGGAACAGATCCGGAACAAGCTCGGATTCAGCTCGCGCGCCCAGGTGGCGGCGTGGGCGGCGCAGCATCTGCCGCCAGTCTGAAGGTCGCGGGTGCTGCCAACTGAGACTGTGGGGCCGAACGTGCTGGCCGGAGTCCTGTGGCTCAGCTTCGTGCCAGCATTGCTGCTGGCGCTTGCGGGGCTCCACCGGGGGGGGCCGGCCGGGCTCCGCCTGTCAGCAGTTGCCAGCGCCGTCATGTTGGTCTGCTCTTTCCTTGGAGGGTTCAGCATCGGCCTCTTCTCGGCCGCCGTTCCCACGCTCGTGACAGCGTTGGCCGTCACGAGCGGCCGACGGGCGGCCTGGCGCGCAATCGGCGTGCTGATCGGTGTCGCGGCCTATGTACTGCTCACCTGGGTGGTGCCTTTCGTCATCCCGATTGGCGAGATCATCCCACTTGCCCTGCTCAGCGGCGCCGCCTACCTGGTGGCGTATCTGGCGGGCGTACCGAGAGATCCCCAACATCGCTGACCGCACAACCGCCGAAGTGGTCTCATATAGGCGGACTGACGCGGACGTTTGGTGGGACGGGTCGTGTCAAAGAGATTCAGGACGACACGGGCTGGCCGGTCCCAAAGGGCGGAGTTGTGTGAGGGGGCGGCGTTGGAGTACAGGATCCTCGGTCCAGTCGAGGCCCGCTGCGACAGCCGGGTGCTGCCGCTCGGCGGCCCCAAGGTACGAACTCTGCTGGCCGTACTGTTGCTGCACGCTAACCAGGTGGTACCGGCGGAGCGGCTGGTGGACGACCTGTGGGGCGACGGCTCCCCGATCAGTGCTCGCAACCTCGTGCAGGGGTACGTCTCGCACCTGAGAGCCACGCTCGTATCGGGAGCCTTCGGCGAGCCGCTCACAACGCTGCCTGGCGGCTACCTGCTACGCGTTGCTCGAGAGGAGTTCGATCTCTTTCGGTTCGAAGACCTCGTGCAGAGCGCCGAGGCGGCGATGGGGGAGGACGACGTCGCCGCAGCTGCCGAGGATCTCCGGGCGGCGCTAGCCTTGTGGCGGGGGCCGGCGCTTGCCGGTGTGTCCTCCAGGACGCTGTTGGAGAGGGCTCGCCCGCGCCTGGAAGAGCAGCGACTGAGCGCCCTCGAGGAGCGGATCGCAGCCGACCTGCGGCTCGGCCGCCACCAGCGACTGGTGGGTGAGCTGAGAGAGCTGATTGCCTCGGAGCCGCTTCGTGAGCGCCTGCGCGGGCAGCTGATGACGGCGCTCTACGGCTCGGACCGACGGGCCGAGGCGCTGCAGGAATACCGCGCCGCGCGGGAGATGCTCGCTTCCGAGCTGGGAGTCGAGCCAAGCTCCGAGCTGCAGCGACTGGAACACGCCATCCGGGGCAGCGACGCCAGTCTTCTCGGCCCTCGTTTCGCGCTCCCGGTGCCAAGGCAGCTGCCTCCGGACATCCCGGACTTCACCGGCTCCTCCCGGTCGCTGGAGGTCGCTGAGCGTCTGCTCGCCAGCGGCGAGAGCGGCGCTGCGGTCATGGCCACGGTCGTCATAAGCGGTCCGGCCGGGATCGGCAAGACGACCGTTGCCGTGCACGTCGCCCACCAGTTGCTGGCGCGCTTTCCAGATGGCCAGCTCTTTGCGGACCTCGGCGGCGCCGAGATCCAGGCGGCCGATTCGGGCAATGTCCTGGCCCGCTTCCTGCGGGCCCTCGGCGTCCACGGTTCGGCGATACCGGCTGACCTTGCCGAGCGAACGGCACTCTACCGAGCACGGCTGGCCGATCGCCGGGTCCTGGTGGTGCTCGACAACGTCGCCAGCGAGGTACAGGTGCGTCCCCTGCTGCCCGGTGGCGCCGGCTGCGCGGTGCTGATCACCAGCCGCCGGCCGCTCGGCGCCCTCCAGGGGGCGGCCGCCCTGCCTTTGACCGTGCTGGATGCCGGGCAGGCTTTTCAATTGCTGGCCAACATCGCAGGCAGGGAGCGCATCGCCAAGGAACCGGAGGCAGCGCAGGTGATCGTCGAGCTCACGGGCGGCCTGCCACTCGCCGTGCGAATATCCGGGGCCAGGCTGGCCAGCCGCCCCAAATGGCGGGTTACCAAGCTGGCGCAGCGTCTGCAGGACGAACGCGGTCGCCTGGACGAGCTCAAACTGGGCGACCTCGAGGTCCGGGCCAGCCTGGCCCTCAGCTACCAGGGACTGGACGAACGCTCGCGCCGTGCCTTCGGCCTGCTCGGGGTCATGGATGGGGCGGACTTCCCTGTCTGGCTGGCCGCGGGGGCCCTGGGCGCGGGCATTGCGGAGGTTGAGATCACTGTCGAGAGCCTGGTTGACGCGGGCCTCCTGGAAGAGGCGGGCGAGGACCGGGCCGGGCAACCCCGCTACCGCTTTCACAGCCTGGTCCGCGCCTTCGCTCGAGAGTGCCTGTTGTCGACTGAGCCGGCAGGCGGTCGGAAGGCGGC
>JALZAW010000476.1 GCA_030948155.1 Candidatus Dormiibacterota bacterium
GCGAGATCCTGGCCAACGGCCTCTATCAGTTGGCCCCGGACCCTCACGTCAGCGGTGGAGGACCGCCCCTCGCTGACCACCGTTCCACCGCGGATGAGCAAGCTCAGGCCTCTCCGCGCTCTTCGATGGTGATCTCCTGGGCACCCTCCCAGAGCACGCGCCGGCCCAACTCCGGCAGCTTCTCACGACCCTCGGTGACGGTGGCGAAGTGGTTGCCCGCCAGATCTCCCATGGTGCTGCCGAAGCGCGTCCGGCCGTAGGGAAAGAGGATCTCCGTCTCGCTGTAACCGCCTCGGTAGAGAAGGAGCTCGCCAGCCCCCGGATAGACTGTGGCGTTTTCCCAGGGCAGGTCGAGATCGAGCCTGCCGAACGGGATCCAGCCCGCTTCGCCGCTCCAGCGCGCTTGGATAATCTTGGAGCGCAGGGGCAGAAGGCGTTGAAAGGCCGCGACTGTGACCGGCGCCATCTCGGTTTCCAGGCGCGCCTTGAAGACGAGGTCTCTCAGGGAGATAGTCAGCACATGGACCAGTCTGGCACGACAGGAACCACTCTCTCGACGCACGTCCTCGACGTGAGCCGCGGCGAGGGAGCGGCCGGCGTGGAGATCGAGCTGCAGGCAGCGGGCTCCAGCCTGGGTCGGGCGCGCACCGACACCGGGGGCCGGATCGCCCAGCTCAGCGAGCAGCCGATGACGCCCGGGCGCTATACGGTGATCGTCCGACTCGACGGCTACTTTGGGAGCCAGCCTCACCTGCTCACCACGGTGACGCTGGAGCTCGATCTCAGCGAGAGCCGTCATTATCACGTGCCTCTCCTGATCGGGCCCTACCTGCTGAGCACCTACCGTGGCACCTAGCGCCGCCGAGCTGTTCGAGCCGTCGTCGGCCTTGGGCCGCCGGCTGGCCGGCAGTCCGGACCCGGTTGGCGAGGCTCGCCGGCTGCTCACCCAGCTCAGCGAAGCCGAGAAGGTGCAAACGCTCAACGCCCATCCTCGTGTCGGGGAGCGCCGCGACCGCATTTCAACCAGCTCCCGAGTTGAGCAGGGCGAGGATCAAGCTCCGCCGGAGCTGGAGCTGCTCAATCAGGAGTACGAGCGCCGCTTCGGCTTTCGTTTCGTGGTCTTCGTCAACGGGCGCTCCAAGGCCGAGATCACTGAAGTGCTGCGAGAGCGTCTGGGGAAAAGCCGAGCGGATGAGATCGACAGAGGGTTGACCGCCATCGTCGATATCGCCGCTGACCGCCTTGGCAAGCTCGACGCAGGAGCTGCCAAGTCCTGACCCACTGGCCCGACCGCGCCACAACTTTACGGAAGGAGACTCCTTGGATCAAGCTGAGTGGAACCGGCGGAGCGGGCGGCCCGTAGGCAGTCGCGGCGACTCAGTCGGTAGTCGGCTGGGCCAGGATCCAAAGGCTCGACATGGTGTACGCGACCATCAGCAGCAGCATGGGGTATTGGCTGAGCAGCACGTTCCGAGCCAAGCGAAAGCGCTCCCCAGCCCGCAGGTGAGCCAAGTACACGGCGATCATGTGACCGAGCACTATCAGGATCACCTGGACGTACCAGACAGTCGACGCCTGGGCGAGGGCAAAGCTTGGCTGCACTCCCTGAACCGGCAGCAGGTGCCAGCCGCGCGCGAAGGGATCGGCTAGGAGTGGGATCAGGCCCTGGGATTGGATCACCAGATAGCTGTAGTTGTGGGCTGCGTTGTAGACCAGCGCGATCGGAACCAGCGTGAGAGCGAAGGCGGTGACTGTCTGAACGCTGTCGACCCGCACAGCACCGTAGAAGATGACCAGGCGCGCGCAGCCCACGAAGATGGCCAGGAAGAGCAGGGTCACGTCGAGGAGCCCAAACGTACGCACCGCAAAGGTGCCGAAGGCGCCGAGAGGCTGCCAGTAGGGCGCTAGGTCCGCCACCAGGCCCTGCCACAGCGGAGTGGCCAGCAGGCCGTCGAACGCCAGTGTGCTGAGCATCAGGATGATGAACGTCACGCGGTCCCAACCGCTCGGCCAGGGATCGAGCAAACCGGCGCCGGGCGGCCGGAGATAGATCCGGCCCTCCTCCAGCTGGATGGGCGCGAAGCGGCTGACGATGGAGAAGAGCACTGTGAAGAACTCGAAATGGCTTAGCCACGACCTGGCTCCATAGACCTGCATGCCGAGCACCGTCAGCGCCGTGTAGGCAGCCGCCAGGGAAGCCACCAACCAAGGCCGGTTGGCGTAGCCCGAAGTCAACTCCAGGCAGGCGAAGCCGAAGTACAACAGCACTGCCGGCCAGAGCCCGAGCGGCGCCAATCGATCCTTCCCCGCCTCGGCGGCCTCGCGGCGGCCAAGGTTGAGCATCCTATGCAGGGCCAAAAAGGGATTGAAAGCGTCCCAGAGCGGGCCCAGCAGTCCGCTCAACATGACCAGCCCAGCCCAGAAGTAGATCCAGAGCAGGAACTGCGCCGGGTTGCGCTCCGGGGTGCTGGCACCGAGCCAGCCGGTCAGGATGATGGCCAGCAGGTAGGCGACGCCGAAGGCACCGGCGGCGGCAGTCAGGGCAGGCGCGGCCGAACGCCCGCGCAGGCGGATCAGCTCGCGGCGGGGGTATCTGACTGCCTCGTCACCCAAACGGCCCCCGGCGAAAATAGCTACCAGGACGAACGAGACGACCACCACCGCCGCGGCTGCGGAGAGGTAGAGCGAGAGCGCGATGGGCAGGTCGTAGCGAGCCCCGAAACCATGCAGATAGGGGACACTGGGCGACATCTGGCTA
>JALZAW010000477.1 GCA_030948155.1 Candidatus Dormiibacterota bacterium
GCCTCTCCCTCTCGCTGCATACAGACGCTGAATCGGCTGTGATCACCGCGCCGCTGGAATGGCTCGACCGCCTTCTCGGCATCCTGCTTGACAACGCATGCAAGTACTCCCCTGAGAACGGAACAGTGACGGTGGCGGTCGGTGCCGAGGGCAACCGAGTGCGGGTCAGCGTGGACGACTCGGGACCCGGCATCGCTGCGGGCGAGCGGGAGCACATCTTCGACCGCTTCCGCCGCGCGACCGAACAGCCGGGGGGCGCCGGTCTGGGTTTGGCCATCGCCGACGCCGTGGTTCGCGCCACCAACGGTCGCTGGGCCATCGGCACCTCAGCAGCCGGTGGTGCCAGCATGTCGGTCACCTGGCCCCGATCGCTGTCGGGGTCACCGGGCGGGGCACGCTCTTCAGTCGAAGGAGGACAGCGCCGGCCGGCGGCGACGCTCCCTGGTGAATAACACCACCACTGCCTGTCCCTGAGCGCCTCGGCCAGGAAAGCGCCGCGGGCCGGCTGGGAGCGTTTCCTGGAGCCTCGCCAGAGTCGCGAGAACCTTTCTTTCTAACCTTCGCTCAAGGCCAGTGCCGACTCGAGATGGTTGGTGGCTACCACGCGACCTTCGAAGAGAACGATCGCCGGCCGAAGCTGGAGCCTCAACGCCTCCTCCCAACTACTGGCGGCGTAGATGGCGAGGTCGGCGCGAGCGCCCTCCTGGATGCCGTACGCATCCAGCCGCCAGGCGCGGGCCGGGTTCTCGGTGACGGCCCGGAGGGCGAAGTCCAGCTCTTCAGTGGTGCCCAACTGGGCCGCGTGGGCCGAGATCAGTGCCACCTCCAGCATGTCGCCGCGCCCGAAAGGATAGAACCCATCGTGAACACAATCCTGGCCGAAGCAGAGGTTTATCCCGGCCTCCCGCAGCTCCCTGATGCGGGTGGTCCCGCGGCGGATCAGACCCCTGTCTGCGCGTCCCTGGATCATGAGGTTGGTCGCGGGGTTGGAGACGATCGTCATCTTCGCCTGCCGGCACTTGTCGATGACCCGCTTGGCGTACGCCTCGTCGGCAGCCGACAACGAGCAGACATGGCCGGCCGTGACGCGGCCCTCCCAGCCTCTGGCGAGCGCCTCGTCGGCAACCATCTCCAGGGTGCGAACAGCTCCGTCGTCAGTCTCGTCGACGTGCAGATCGAGATCGCGATCGAACTCCTCCGCCAGATCAAAGCAGTACCTGACGTGCTCCAGTTGGTCTTTTGGCGTCCTCTCCCAGTGAGGCATGCCGCCGACCAGGTCGCAACCCATCTCAAGCGCTGACCGCATCAGCTGAGCTGTCCCCGGATCACTCAGGATGCCTTCCTGGGGGAAGGCGATCGTGAGCACCTCCGCCAGCTGGCGGCAGTCCTGAGCCGCGAGCAGGACTCCCGCCAGTGGAACCAGGCCTCCGATGGTGTCGACGTCGACGTGAGAGCGGATCCGCGTGGTGCCATGGCGAACGTGGCTGCGGATCACCTCTTTGGCGCGCTTGCGAACGTCGTCCTCTGTGTAGCGCCGCTTGCGCTCCTGGCTGGCGGCGATGGCGCTCGGGAGGGTGCCGTCGTGCTCCGCCAATTCGCTCCGAGTTAGCGCCTTGTCGAGGTGCAGGTGGGTGTCTACGAAAGCCGGCAGCGCGATGTGTTCGGCGCAGTCAAGCACGAAGCCACCGGCAGCGGCCGGCCCTGACTCAAACCTGCCCTCCCGGATCGCCAACTGGGCCCTGTGGCCGCCTGACAGGCGCAAATTCTTGAGCAGCCCGACTTCGGTTCCGACGGTGATCGCAGAAGGCGCGCTCATCACGCAATTGTTGCGTCCGAGGCTCTGCACATCAAGGGTCGGAAATCGGGCGCCGGCGCGGGGATTCGAATCGGCGCCTAGACTGCGGTCATGACGGCTGAAGAGCGCCGGGAGTCGCTGGCGCGATATCGCGAGGGTTACCGTGTACTGGCTGCCGCCATTGCGGAATTGTCGGAAACAGAGCTGGACACTGTGCCCGCCGACGGTGGTTGGTCGCCGCGCCAGGTCGTTCACCACTGTGCCGACAGCGAGATGACAGCCGCTATCCGGCTGCGGCGTTTGCTGGCCGAAGATCAACCCCTGATTACGGGTTACGACCAGGCGGAGTTCGCCCACCGGCTGCACTACGAACGGCCAGTGGAGGCGTCCCTCGCCGCCATCCAAGGAGCGCGGACGACCAGCGTCGAAATCCTGGAGCGCGTGACTGAGACGGACTGGGCCCGCAAAGGCACCCATAACGAGCTCGGTTCATACGGCGTGGAGGACTGGCTGCGTATCTATGCCGACCACTGCCATGACCATGCCGAGCAGATACGCGCCGCCGTGCAGCGCTGAGAGTTGCTGAAGGGACTGGTCCGAATCGGGATCCGGATCGGGAAAGTGCCGGCGCAGGGATTCGAACCCTGGACCATCGGCTTAAAAGGCCGCTGCTCTACCGCTGAGCTACACCGGCGTTGGATCGGCCGGGCGTCAGCCTGGCCGGAGCTTCAGCCTAGCGTCGGCGCGTTCACCCGAGGGCAAGCTGATCGCCGCCGTAGCCCCGAGGGGATTCGAACCCCTGATCTCTGCCTTGAGAGGGCAGCGTCCTAGTCCACTAGACGACGGGGCCGCGGCAATGAAATGGCAGAATACCAATGCCCGACGGGGGCGGGCTGAGACCGCTGCCACAGGCCGAGAACCGGTATGGACGCTCCAGGGTGGCGAACTTGCTTGATACCTTCT
>JALZAW010000064.1 GCA_030948155.1 Candidatus Dormiibacterota bacterium
TGCGGGGTACCGGGTCGCACGCGCTCAGAGTCGGAAATCACGTGCTGGTCGGGCCCCACGCCTACCTCACGGGCTGCAGCGTCGAAGATGAGGTCTTCATCGCGACCGGAGCGATGGTGTTCAACGGCGCGGCGATGGGCTGCGCCAGCAGCGTCGCCCTCGGCGGCGCTGTCCACATTGGGTGCGTAGTGCCAGCTGGCGAGCGGATTCCCATTGGCTGGATCGCAGTCGGCAACCCGGCGCGCCTCCACCCACCCACTGAGGTGGAGTCCATCAGGGCCGGGCTCGCGGAGATGGGCGGCTTTCTCCCCTATGTGTTCGGCGTCGATCCAGAGGCCGAGCGCGGCGCCCAGATGCGCGAGGCTATGGAGAAGTACACGCGGCGACTGAAGCGGCTGCATGAGTGAGCGCGGTGCGGGACCTCCGTCAAATCAAGGCTCGTCGAGCCGACTTGGCCAGAAATGGTAGCGCCCGGATGATTGACGCCGCTTCGCCGGAGGCCGGGGCCGTCCCTGGCGAAAGATACTCAGTTTTCATTGTGCCAAGCGAGAATCAAGAGAAAAGCTTCTACCACGCGATAAGAGCTATTGGCCCTCCCACCGAAGGAACCCCCCGCCCGGGGGATGTGCCGGGAGCGTATTTGAAGGTTTTGGGAACCGTCAACTGTGCCTGTGAAGGTGGGGGGCAGACTTATACGAGACTGGGACCCGTGGGCAGCCTGACAATGGAGAACGGAGGGCTGGCGGAGACAATGGACCAGGATTTCGGCAAGGAGAACTGAACGATTTTCGCTTCAGCCGCCGGACGTCTGACCATGGCTGCGGCCGAGGCGCAGGGAGCCCGCGGCAGCATGGAGGACCGCCACCAGCTGCACCTCACCAGCGATGGCGCCTGGGCAGCCATCTTCGACGGTCACGGCGGCGCGGGAGCTGCCGACATTGCCGCGGCCGCGGCCGCTCAGCTGTTGCCCAATCTCTCTCCCGGAGACGCTCTCCGCCGCCTGGCCGAGCTGACAGCCGAGGAGAACTCAGGCGCCTGCGCCGTGGCCTTCCGGCTGCACAGCGACCGACTCGAGGTGGCCAACCTGGGTGACTGCGAGCTGGCCCTCGTGCGGCCGAACAGCGTCGAGGTGTTGACCAGGGTGCATCGCCTCAGCGACCCCGAGGAACGGCAGCGGGTCCTAGCCGCAGGCGCGGCGATCGAGGGACCGTACGTGGTGGATCCGATAACCGGCGACGGCGTCATGCCGACCAGGGTGCTGGGGGATCAGCCGTATCACCACCTCGGCGTCAGCTCCGAGCCGCACGAGCGCGCCACCCAGTTCGCCGAGGGCTGGCTGATCGCCGCCTGCGACGGGCTCTGGGACGTGCTGAATCCGGCGGAACTACCGCTCCTTCTGGGTGGGAGCCCCGAGGATGCAGTCAGGGCGCTGCTGAAGCTGGCGTTGCACGAGCGGCGTAGCGGCGACAACGTGACGGTAATAGCGCTCCACAAGCAGCCCCTTCGCTTAGCCCGCTAACCTGCCCTGTCTGAGAGTTAGGGACACCCGCTTGTGGTGTCGTTTCCCAGATCAGCCGACGCCACGTCATCTCTCCGGACTAACTCGAGGCCCGTCCTGGACAGGCGCACCGCCATTCCTGTTTTCGAGGCGGCTGGTGACAGACTGAAGCTGTGCCGCCGAAAAGGATTGCAGCGCTCTACGACATCCATGGCAACCTGCCGGCTTTGAAGGCCGCCCTGGAAGCCGCACGGGCCAGCGCTTGCGAAGCGTTGGTCTTTGGTGGAGATGTGGCGGCGGGCTACATGCCCGCTGAGACCCTCTCAGTGTTGATGGACCTGCGGCCGCGGCCGCGCTTCGTGATGGGGAACGCAGACCGTGAGCTGACCCGAATCTGGGACGGCGGGGAGGCGCCGCCGGGGTTCATGGGAGAGCTGGCGGCCTGGGCCGCACGACGACTGGATCAGCAACAGCGCGACTTCCTCGCCTCATTTGAGCCAGTGGTGGACTCCGAGGTGGCCGGCCTGGGTCGTGTTTTGTTCTGCCACGGCACACCGGCGAGCGACGAGGAGATCGTGACCCCAGAAACGCCCGAAGCAGTCCTGGCTGAGTTTCTGGACACATCTACCGCCGACATCGTTGTGGGTGGTCATACCCACATGCAGATGAATCGATCGATTGCCGGGACGCGCTTCGTCAATGCCGGAAGCGTGGGTATGCCCTATGGCGGCACTGGCGCCTTTTGGCTTCTCCTCGGGCCCACGGTGGGTCTCCGCAGGACACCTTACGATCTTGAAGCGGCGGCCGCCGCCATCCGAGCGACTGGTGGGCCAGGCGCCACGGAGTTCGCGGCTCAAAACGTGCTTGCCACTCCGCCCGCAAAGGACGCTATCGATGTCTTCGAACGCCAGGCCGGGCGGCGAGGTTAGAACTGAACCCCAAAGGCGCGCCCAGCCGCGGAGGAGGCTGACTGCCGACCGCGCCGGCTGATCGCCGGCCGCTCAGGCCCCGGGCGCCCCCTTCAGGCCGAGGCGGTCAAGCGGAAAGGGTTCGGTCCTGGCCGGCGTGAGGAGGCGCCGGGTGGTCTCCAGTCCCCAGGCGTCGAGATCAGAAAGGCGATCACTGGCAGAGCGCAGGCCGCCGAACTGCTCGATGTGCGAGGCCCACGACTCGCGCCCTTCCATCGCCGGCCGGGCGATCAGGCAGTCGGGGTCGTTCAGCCAGAGCCGTCCCTGCTGAAAGGCACGCGCACGCCCGGCAAGCATCGCCAGGCGGCGAGACGGCTGAGATAGGTCCGGCTCCTCGAGTACCTCCCAGAGAGCCACGTCGGGGCTCACCCGCATCGCATCAACCAAGCCGATGCTGGGCAGCAGGGGCGCCCCACAGCCCAGCAGCGTCGCCTCCGGCCCGACCGCTTCCCTGATCAGCCTCAGTCCTTCCCGGTACGCCGCCACCTCCGAGGCTGCCTGCCGCCGGCGCCCAGCCAGCGCGCCGGCGTAGAGGAAGTCCAGCTTGAAGTAGTCGAAGCCCCAGCCTCGGAACGTAAACACGACGTTCTGCAACCACTCCGCCGCAGCGGGATTGGTTACGTCGAGCGCGTGCAGTTGCTGACCCCAATTGTGGCCGGCATCGGCCCCCGCCAGTAGCCAATCCGCGTGGTCATGCGCGAGCCGGCTCTCGGCGCCGGCGAGGAACGGTGCCAGCCAGATGCCGGCCCGCCGGCCGCTGGCGCGGATCCGACCCGCGATCTCGGCCAAGGGTCGCTCAAAGCGGTTGGACGGCTCGAGCCAGTCGCCGACCTGCGCCTCAAAGCCGTCATCGATCTGAACCACCCCCACCGGAATCCGGAGGCGGTCCATGTCGGCCAGGTTCTCGAGCACATCCTCATCGGTAACTGCGAGGTAGTAGTGGTACCAGGAGCACCACACAGGTGGGATCTTTGGCAAAGCGCGGTCACGGAGGGCGGCCGCCTCGTCGGCCCAGGCTGCCAACGCGGCCCCAAGATCGCTCGAGTGACTCTGCTCGCGGACGCAGCCGCTGTCACCGCTGGAGCTGATCAGCAGCCGGTCATGACGGGCCTCCGCCCGCAATGAGGGCACGCAGGCAGCCGGGTTGCGGGCGGAGAAGAGCCGCACCGCCTCACCAGCACCGGGCACCACAGCCAGCAACCCCTCGCCCTGAAAGCCACGTTCTGGCAGCGGCACGCCCGGCCGGTAGCCGAGCGTATGGGCGTTGGCATTGTGCGGCCGGGATGAGGTGCCATGTGCGGAGTGCAGGCCGGCGGGACTCCAGGATTGCCAGCCGTGCTCGTAGACGAGCGTGTCCGGGCGCAGTGGGATTTCGGCGATAGGAGTGAAGGCTGCGGCGTGGGGGTCCATGGCGGCGGTCACCTGCCCAGCCTAGACATGGTTCAGGTCAAGGCGGCGTCCCTCGCGCTCGGTCGCAAGCCGGGCCGTGGCCCTCGCCGTCAGCCGCGGTTCGAGGGTGCAGCCGCCGCGGGTGGGCGAGCACGCACCCGCCTCGATCGGACCAGCTACGTCAACGATCACCGCCGAGCCTCTGGCTGAGGACGGTGCTCTTTTCAACAGTCGGCTAGGCTCGTCGGCCCCCGCTGAGCTCCCGTTCTTTGATCCAGTTGTGAGCCCGGAGTTCCAGGGTGTCGTCGAGGGGGTCCAGCCCCCGCTGCAAAGCGCGGCTCAGGATCAGGTCGGTCAGGTGGGGGTTCTTGGGCAGGAGGCTGCCGTGCAGGTAGGTGCCGAAGATGTTGCCGGAGACTGCGCCCTCGCTGCTGTCCTCGCCATTGTTGCCATTGCCTCGCCGGACCCGGCCCAGAGGCCTGACCCCGTCGCCCAGATAGGTGCGTCCGCTGTGGTTCTCGAAGCCCACGAGCGTGCTCGGCTGCAGCCCGAGCTCAGCGTCCGATTCGATCACCACATCACCGATGCACCGCTTATCACCCGCCACGGTCCGGATGTCGAGCAGCCCGATGCCGGGCAAGCGCTCCCCCTGTGCCGTCTGGTAGTAGTGGCCGAGCAGCTGATAGCCCCCGCATACAGCGAGGAAGGCCGCTCCGCGCTGCATGGCGCTGGCGAGCTGGATTGCCTTCGTCTCCAGAAGGTCGTCGTAGACAAGTTCCTGTTCTTTGTCCTGACCCCCGCCGAAGAAGAACACGTCGACAGCCTCGATACCCTCGCTCACGCCCTTGCCCAGCTCCAGCACGCGGGCGTCAAAGCCTCGCCAGCGGGCGCGCTGGACGAGGGTCTGGATGTTGCCGCGGTCGCCGTAGATGTTCATCAGATCGCTGTACAGCCAGCCGATTGTCAGCGTTTGGCCTGAGGCACTCATGTCCTCCAGTATGGCCGCAGCCAACCCCGTCTCACGAGCAGGGCGCGGACGTCCAGCATGGCTGTGTACGTGCAGAGGATGAAACCCTCGGCCCCATCGGGAACGGCTCCCAGCAGCCGATCGAGCGCACCGTCGAGGTCCGCTTCGAGCGTCGCCTTAAGCCCCGCATACTTGAGCCGCAGCGCCAAGTCGTGGGCTCGCACCCCTGTCGCGATCAGCGTCTCGACGCGCTCCCCGGCCAGGAGCTCAAAGTCAACGTCCCAGATCCACGAGACATCGCGCCCGTCGGCAATGCGGTCGTTCAATCCGAGCAGGAAGTGTCGACCGCCGCCCAGCCGCTCGGCCTCCCGGAGGATCTCGTTGAACCCAGCCGGATTCTTGGCCAGCATGAGCGTGAACCGCCGGCCTTGGTGCAGGAACCGCTCCTGGCGCCCGAAGGCGGCGGGAACCTCTCCCAGCCGCTCCGCCATGTAGCCGGGCTTCAGCCCCAGCGCCGTGCCGGTGGCGAAAGCACCCAGGAGGTTGTAGGTGTTGTACAGCCCACCCAGCGCCGCTCCCACCTGTACTCCACCGACGGTGAAGCGGATGCCGTCAAGACCGTTCAACTGAATGCCGGTGGCGCTGAGATCGCGCTGGGGGCGCCGGAAGTCTCCGGTCGGGCAGGCGTAATCACCATCGTGGCCGACGTAGACCTGTTTGAACGCCAGCCGGGAACCGCAGCGGGGACAGGTGCGGGCATCAGCCGCGTGGGGCAGCTCCGATGTCGCCACTGCCGGGTCGTCGAGACCGTACCAGAGGATTTTGAGTCGCCGCCTTTTTTCCCCCAGCCGGTAGCCGATCTCGGCCGTGCGGGGGTCGTCGGCGTTGAGCACAGCAGTGGCGCCGTCAGGCAGAGCCTCAAGTCCACGTTCGATCGTCAGCGCCAGCATCTCCAGCTCGCCGTAGCGGTCGAGCTGGTCCCGAAAGAGGTTGCCGACCAAGACGGCTCGGGGCTTTAGCTCGCCCACCGCCGAGGGCAGGGTCGCCTCATCCACTTCGAATACGCCCCAATCAGCCCTGAGCTGGCCGCTCAGACCAGTGCCGGCCAGCACTGCCGACGTATGGCCCGTGACCAAGTTGGCGCCTGCCCGGTTGGCCACCACGCGCGCCGGCAGTCCCTGCAGGAGGCTGGAGATGAGCCGGGAGGTGGTCGTCTTGCCGTTGGTCCCGGTGATGAGCACACTGCCCGCGGTAAGCCGTTCCGCCAACAGCGCCAGTGTGCGCGGCTCGATCCGGCTGGCGATGAGCCCCGGCAGCGTGGTGCCGCCACCCCGGCCCACGAGCCGAGAAGCGGTCCCCGCAGCCTTGCCGGCGACCACGGCTGCCAGCAGGCGGGGCGGCGTCAATCGGGTCCCCAAGCTGCGACCGGAAAGGCCACGGCCGTCCAGCACTGAAGTGGTTCGAGCAGTCGGCGCGCATCCGCCAGGTCCTGGGCCACCGCGAAGAAGGCAGAGCCGCTGCCTGTCATCTGCCAACCCGGCCCCAACTCCTCGGCAAAGGCAGCTAGGCGAGGCTCCACTGTCAGCGCCGCCCTGCAAAGCTCGTTCTCGCCTTCACCGCCGACCTCATCCCAGGCCTCATAGACAGCGGCGGTGGAGACGGCATAGCCGGGCCACGCGAGGGCGAAGCAGCCGGTCGCGGGCTGCACCGGTTCCAGTGATTCCCCCACACCGCTGGCTTGCGCCGCCCCCCCTTGGAGGAAGAAGGCGACGTCGGCGCCGACCGAAACGGCGGTCCGCTGGAGGGCCGCCGGATCCAGCCTCAGCCCGTAGAGCCGATTGATGGCCAGCAGAGCGGTGGCTGCGTCGCTGCTGCCGCCACCCAGCCCGGAACCTGCCGGAATACGCTTGTGCAGGTTGAATCGCGCTGGCATCGGCCGGCCAACTGCGGACTCCAGCGTACGCAGGGCTTTGAGCACGAGGTCCTCCTCCGGCCGCTCCAGCAAACTTCCGCTGAGGCTCGAGTCGTCGGCGCGCTCGACCAGCAGGAGATCGTGCAGAGATACGGCTTGAAAGCGGGTCGAAACCTCGTGCCTGCCGCTCGGGCGGCGGCCCATGATGCGCAGGTCCAGGTTCAGCTTCGCGTGGGCAGGAAGCGCGAGGGCGCCGAGACTCAATCGCGCCGGGCCAGCGGCAGCAGTTCGTCCCGGAAGCGGCGGCCGTTCTCCTCGTAGTGCTCGGCGGCGTGTTGCGGCCATTGCGCCGACGATCCAGAGAGCGGTTTCTTGACCTTGGCGGGCACACCTGCCGCCAGGTGGTCGGGCGGCACCGTCTCGCCCTCGGCGAGGAGGGAACCGGCGGCCAGGAGCGCCCCCGCTCCCAGTCGCGTGTGCTGGAGCATGATCGCGCCTGTGCCAACCAGTGCGCCGTCCTCGATTACGCAGCCCTCCACAGAAGCGTTGTGACCCAGCGTCACTCTCGCTCCGATCACCGTCGGCAAACCCTTGGAGCAGTGAACTACGGCGTTGTCCTGGATGTTCGTGCCTTCGCCGATGGTGATGGTCGACTCATCACCCCGCAGCACGGCGCCGAACCAGATGCTGGCGCCCGCGGCCACCCGAACATCGCCGATCAGAACTGCCGTTGGCGCGACATAGGCCTCGGGATGCACATCCGGACGCTTCCCGCCCAATCTGAACTCAGGCATGGCCTATAATCCTATGCTCGTGCTGATTGCTACCACCTCTATCCTGGTGTCCGCCTGCCATGGCTAACATCGCTTCCTCCAAGAAGGATGCTCGCCAGAGCGCTGTGCGCGCTGTCCGCAACCGCGCCATCAAATCCTCGGTCAAGACGAAGGTCAGCCGGTTCCGCCGCGCCGCCGCCGATGGCGAGGCTGCCGGGGGACACGATCTGGACAGCCTGGGCCTGACGGCACTGTCAGCTCTCGACCGCGCAGTCGCCAAAGGAGTGCTGCATCGCAACAATGCAGGCCGGCGGAAGGGCCGCCTGCTAAAGCGCCTCAACGCTCTGACCGCCGAAGCTCCGGCAGAGGCCCCCAAGTCGGCGCGGACCAGCTCGGCCAGAAAGGCTGCGAGCAAACCGGCCCCTAGCAAGACCAGGACGGGAAAGGCCGCGCTTGCCGCCAAGCCTGCGGCGAAACCCGCCAGCAAGACGCCCGCGAAGAAGAAGTAGCCGCTGCACCGGCGGGCAGCACGTCGGTTGTACCCCGCTCCGGCCTATCCGCTGGGGCTTTCGCCCGCAGGCCGGCTCACGTGACCACTCCGCAGACAGTCATCCCAGTCCTAAGAGACCGACCGTCAGCAGCTCGATGAGCGCCACGCCCTCCGATACTAGGTCCGCCGGCTAGCTCGGAGCCTCATCCGCCGGCTTGAGCGCCAGCCGACCACTGAGGAGCTGACGTTTTTCCGCCACCACCTACAGCTTTGCCAACGTCGTGCTCAGGCCCAGCTCGGCATCGATCTGGCCCGACTTGACCTCCCACTCGTAATCCAGGAAGACACGGAGGCCGGCCTCGAGTTGGGCAGCGCTGACCGTCCGGGCGGCGTCATAGGCCTTCTGCACTACGAAGGGGTGCTCGCGCATTTGTGCTTGCACCCGGCTCAGCGTCTCGCCCCGATCCTGGCGGGTTCGCACTTCCAGCACGAGTGCCAGGTGGCGGCTGAGCCGGTAGGCGATGGTGGTCGCCGGCTCCCGCTGCAACAAATCGTCGAGCACCTTCCAGGTCACCTGGCTCGGCCGGGGCAGGAGGGTGTCAGTGAGCCGAAAGATCTCCTCCGGATGCCCAGGCACCACCAACTCGTCGATCGCGGCTTGGTCCAGCTGATAGCCGCCGGCGCGATAGGCGGCGAGCTTGCGAAGTTCCGAATCGAGGACCGCCAGCTCGGGCCTTGCCCTTCGGGCTACTGTCGCCGCCGCCGCAGCGGGTAGAGCCAGCTCTCGCGCGCGCTGGGCGACCCACTCGTTGAGCGCTCGAGCCTTGAGCGGCGGATATTCGCGCACTGCCCCGCCGGCGACCACTACCGCTCTCAGGAGCTTGCTCGCTCCGGGCAGCCGACCGTTCACCGTCAGCAGTAGGCGCGTCGAATCAGGGACGGCAGTGAGCCCCGACGCCAGCCCGTCAGCCCGGCGCGCGGCGATGCCGCGCACCGCGACCACGCGATAAGGATCCAGGAACGGCGCCTGTAGCACGCTGTCGCGGAGCCGATCAGCGATCAGCCCAGCCGGATCGACCACCTCGTAGCCGAAGTCGGAAACCAGCTCCCCCCGCCAGCCGGCCAGCGTCCGCCGCGCCTCCTCGTCGATGAGGAACTGCTCGTCGCCGTGAAGCAGCAGGACGGAGACAGGGTCAGCCATCACCCGATCGTAGACTGCAAGCATCATGAGGCGACTCGACAAGCTGACTCGAGGCCGCCGGACCCCGGTCTCACAGTTCACGACCGACCGGACCGCATCCTGACAGGGGACTTCTATTCAGAGGCTGACTGTGATGTCACCTTCCTCGCTCGTGCGGTAGACCCCAAAGCGCGGTAGGTCGCGAGCTAGCTGGCCGCCGCCGTCCGAGACCAGAAGGCGACCGGCGCGGGCGGCCTTCAAGAGTTCGGGCGCCGGCGCGCTTCGACCCGCGTCAGGTAGCAGAAGTTCACTGCAGCCGCCCAGCCGGACCAGGCGCGCCGCCGCGGCCAGCTGGGAGTCGAAGTCCAGATCCGCCATGTCACAGAACGTGCGTCCGTGGCCGGCGCTGATCCTCAGGCCAAGCTGAACGGCGTCGCCGCCGACCTCGGGGCTCAAGATGTCGATCTGGAAGCCAGCCAGGCTCATCCGCTGGCCAGCGTGGACCTGCAGCACCTGGGCGCCCCGGGCCAGCTGGGCCAGGGCCACCCCGCGCCAGGCCGTGCCGCCCTTCGCACCGGCCGGCAGGACCACAGTGTCGACGCTGCGATCGAAGCCGGCCAGCCCGCCGACATGGGCAGCGCCAGTTCCTGTGATGACCAGACCATCCAGCGCCCGGATCCAGGGCGGAAGTCGAGCTCCGAGCTGGGTCGCCAACTTGGTGGGGCTGGAACCACCATCTATCAGCACCCGGCCGCCTGAACCGCTGAGCAGGATGGCCTGACCCTGACCCACCGCCAGCACTGTGGCTGAGGTGTCCGGTCGCGACCACTGCACCATCTCAGCCCCGGCCACGAGGAGCGGCAGCACGACACCGGCCGCCAATGCGCCCTGCCGGGTCCGGCCGCTGCTCCGCTGAACCACCAGCGCTGCGGCCAGCGCCACATAGTAAGCGACCCCGCCCGCCAGGG
>JALZAW010000478.1 GCA_030948155.1 Candidatus Dormiibacterota bacterium
CGTCGCGAGCCCGGTCCCCAGGCCGCGGTGAGCTGCCCCAGAGCCGCAGCAGACGGTCCAGCACCGGCTCCACCTCCGAAGTGTGCTGGAATCAAGGGACGGCCAGTCAAGGTTGACGAACTGAAGTGAGCGAAGCAGCGCGGCCCCTGCCTCTCTATGACGTCACCGCCCGAAAGGTCCACCAGTGGGCTGTGGTGGCGCTGGTCGCTGCCGGTTTCCTGTTCGGAGGCACCGACGCGGTCGTGCTGCTGGCGATCGCCGGGCTCATCATGCTGCTGGGCCGCTTCTGGTGGCAGCTGGACGTGTTCAGGCAGCTGACCTGGCGCCTGCTGGAGCCCTACGGGGTGCTGCGGCGCCGCGAGGTGCACGAGGACCACGAGACCCGGCGGATCGCCAGGGTGCTCGGCGGCGCGGTGTGGCTCGTGTCGGCGGCGCTCCTGGTCGCTCACCTACCGCTGGCCGCCTGGACGCTGGCCTTCCTGGTCGCGGGAATGGTCGTCCTGGACGCCGCGCTCGACTTCTGCGCGCTCTGCTTCGTGCTGCACCTGGTTCGCCGCTAGCGCCTTGGACCGTCTGCTTGTCCTGGCCGGATTGGTGCTGGGGCTGTCGCTCCTGGTATTCGTCGCTCGGGTCGTGGCGCGCCGGCGGCAGCGCCGGGCGCGAGCGCTGCCCACCGACGAGATCTGGCAGGCGCTGAGTACGGCGCCGGACGGTCGGCCGGCGGTGGTCGCCTTCTCCACGCCGTCCTGCGCGGCCTGCCACACGGCTCAGAGGCCGGCGCTGGCCCAGCTCGAAAGGCGCGCCCAGGGAGCGGTCCGCGTGCTCGAAGTGGACGCCGCCGCGCGCCCCGAGGTGGCGCGTAAGTTCGGCGTCCTGACCGTGCCGACCACGGCGATCCTGGACCCCAGCGGCCGCCTCACCGCCCTCAACAACGGCTTCGCCCCCCTTTCCCGGCTTGCGGAACAGGTCGGCCTGGAGCTGTCCGTGGAGACCCGCGCTTAACTCGCCAGGAGCTTGGGTCAGTAACGGGGGTAGGCGCGCGGCGGACGGGGTCGGAATGCGAGCATTCCGGCATGGCTGCAGCCGACGATGACCCACTATCCCATTGTCGCCGCTCGAAGAGACCGACGCGGTCCAAAAGGAGGAGCCGGGGCCGGTAGAGAAGAGCTTCAGGCCCTACGACCCCAACCAGGTCTGCGGTGAGTAGTGCCGAACAGCTGCCGCAGGGCGTTAGGCAAGGAAGCCGCCCCCTGTCCGTAACCCCCGGTTGCGATACCCGCTGCCACGGCGGCGCCAAGCGCGACAATCACAGTGTAAGGGAGGATTGACAGCGCGGCGAGAGTCACGGTGGCTTTACATCATGAAGAACGGCGTGAGGCAGCTCCGCTCGGAGCACGGACTTTCGCAGGGTCAGCTGGGCGAGGTGCTTAAGGTCTCCCGTCAGACCATCAACGCCATCGAGACCGAGCGCTACACCCGTCGCTAGGCCTGGCAATCGAGCTCGCGAGGTTCTTCGGCAAAACCGTCGAGGAGGTGTTCTCTCCACCATGTCAACGGAACGGATGACGACCGCGTCTAAGCTGATGCACTCGAAATGGATGCTGCCAGGGTTCAGCGTTCTGATCGGCCTGATCTATCTGGGTGCGGAAATAGTCGGTGGTAAAGCGCGGGACGGTGTCGCAATGCTTGCGGTCATGGTCGTCTTCGCGCTGGCGGTGCTCCTCGCTGGCCGCAGCGAGACCGTGCGCGGACTGCTGGAGACGGCCGCGACGAGCGCTTCCAGATGCTGGACTTGCGCGCCACGGCGGACGCGGGTGTAGCCGTCATCGCTGCCGCCCTCTTTGCCTTCGTCTTCGAGATCGCCCACGGACGGAGCGGCCTACAGTACGGATGGCTCTCTGCCGTTGGTGGAGCGATCTACCTCGCCTCAGTGATCTACCTGCGGATTCGGGCTTAGGCTCTGCGCCAGCGGGCCACGGAATGACGCCCAGGGAGGCCGTTGTGGCCGCGCAACTGTCGGCCTCAGCCACTTCACCCGGCTGGTGGGGTGTCGAGCACGCTGTCTTCCAGTTCAGGGATGCTTTCGCCGTCCACTCTTATCGACACCATCCGGGGATCCGCCGTGACGCAACGCGACAGAGGCCGGACGGCCGCAATACCTCCACCGCTGGATCGGACGACCAGGCAACCCCTGGCGCGCAGCGGTGCTCCGGCAGTGGCCAGTTCGCGTTTTGACAGCGGGCTAGTCGTTAGCCACGATTCTGAGGTTCGGCGTCCTCCCGGCGCATCCGGGAGAAATCGGCCGCGGGGGTAGTTGCTATGAGTAGTTCTGGACGATGGCTCCTGCGCGCCAGCCGAGGTTTGCCGCCTCTAACGCTGGCCGCGGTTATGGCCAGTGCTGCCATGCTAGTGCTGGCACGGCCCCTCGACGCTGCTGCGGCCACTGTGGGGATTACCTACGTCGCCAACACCGATGGCGACAGCGTCACGGAGTATGTGGCGGGCATGACTGGCGACGCCACGCCGATCCGCACCATCAGCGGGGTTGGCACCGGGCTCAGCGACCCGGCGGGCGTGGCTCTCGGCGTCGACGGAACTCTTTATGTTGCGAACTCCAACCTGGGCGTGACGGAGTACGCGCCGGGTGCCACCGGCAACGCCACGCCGATCCGCGCCATCAGCGGGCCCAGCACCGGACTCAGCAACCCGGATGGAGTAGTCCTCGACGCCTCCGGGACCCTCTACGTGGC
>JALZAW010000479.1 GCA_030948155.1 Candidatus Dormiibacterota bacterium
GACCGGACTCGGTCAACCAAGCAACAATCGCCTCGGCCTCCGCACGATTGAGGGCGCCGCCGCTCTGCCCACGCTCGGTGTGGCCCTGCACTTCGCGCCACTCGAGGGCATGGGGCCGCTCCGGGTTGCGGTCCACTCGTGTGAGGACGACCAGCTGGTCATCGTAGAACTCCCTGTTGCAAAAGCGAATGATGTCCGGATGGCATCGATAGTGCTCATCCAGCAGGTACGGGTCGAAGTTGAGCCGAGCGGCGAAGGCCGAGTATGCCGAGTCCGCTCCGAATGTCTGACTGGCGGCGGCCAGCTCCTCGTGGCTGGCACCAGCCCGAGCCGCCAGGTCTCGTAGCTCGTCTGCGCCGATCTTGACGACCGGTGCGAGCTGTTTCTGGTCGCCGACTATCACCAGGCGCTTTGCCCTGTAGGCCAGTGGCAGGACCGCCGCGAGATTGCACTGGCTGGCCTCATCGACGATCACGAGGTCGAAGACGGCCGCGCGACAATCAAAATTGGGCCTCGTCGACAGAGCGCTGGTCGCCCAGCCTTTCACGTAGGCCTTCGCTTGTCCGATTCTCTCGCGGCGCAGCTGCGCATCACTTGTCCGCACCAAATCGCCAAGCACCTGGGCTCCAGCCGTGTACGCGCCGCGTACCCGTGCATTCACCGCGGAGGCAGAAGCCGAGCGCCACCTGTCGCGGGCAGCACTGAAGTGATGGAAGGATTCGTCCCCAGTCTCTTCCTGCGACTGGTGGAGGGTGTTCCAGGCTTTGTCAAAGCTCTCCTCGGCGAGGATCCACTCGAGTACGCGCCCGACGTCCACCGAGTCCTCTGGAAACCCGGCCAGCGTGAGGCATGCCCTGGTTCGTCGTCGCCGGAGCCATTGCCAGCGCGTTCGCGTCGCCTTCCGGGCAATCGCTCCGATGCGACGGTGGAGGTGCCGCGCCGGAAGCGGAACGACCGTTGCCAGCGCTGCTCGAGCGTGGTCACGCCCCTCTGCGGCGGCAAGTATGTCCCGCTCGATGCGAGCGCGTTCCTCGAGCTGTTGGGCGGTCTGGTGATAGGCGAGCGTGGCCGCCGGCAGCGCAGAGGCCTCCTCTGCGGCCGGCCGGTCGCGAATTCGCACGATCAGCTCGCGCAGCTCCGAGACCATCTCCTGCTGTTTGAAGGCGTTGCCAGTTCGCAACATCAGGCCCTCATCGACCTGCGCCACCTTGTCCTCGATCACACTGTCGATCGGAGCGTTGTTGGTGGATGCCAGCAGGACCGACTCGCCACGAAGCCAGGCATCCGCGACAATCCCCGCGACCGTCTGGCTCTTGCCGGTGCCAGGTGGTCCTGTGATTACGGTGAGCGGAGCTGTGGCAGCCGACGCCAGCGACCGTTCCTGAGAATCGTTGAGTTCGATGGCGCAGGACTGTGGCAAGGAAAGCGGCGGGGCGTCAACTCTCTCGAACAGCAGCCTCGCGGCGCTGTGCACCCAGTCGGCCTGCTTCTCCATCCGCTCGAGGTCCTTGATCAGCGTGCGGGTGGCGATGTCGAGCTCTCCTCTAAAACACATGACCACGTTGAAGACGCCAACTTCCTGCGGTCGCCACGCACCGCCATGGCTTGAGGGGTCCAGCAGAGCGCTGGGATCGAGCGAGATCGCCGGCAGGCCCAGGGCGCCTGTGAGCTGCTCCGCGACCGCCATCACAGCATCAGGCCGCCCGAACGCGATCGGGGCGTGACCGAGAGTTGCCATCGCCGCAGCTACGACCTCGGACGAGAAGAAATCCCGCGTCAGCAGGCCCAAGTTGACGTGAGGCAAGACCTCGCTGACCGAAACGGTGGTTACAGAACCGGCGGTGGGCTTGTCGAGGGCGCGCAGGAACAGCGGCGCGATGACCGGCCCGCCGTGCTCATCGGTAGCCACCACGGACGGCCAGCCGTAGAAGACGGCCTCCATATCGTCCAGCCCCTCGAACAAGCCTTGAACCTGGGGAAGCAGCGGGACGGTGAGATCGTTTCCGCACAACACCGACTCCTTCGACAGCGGCAGGACGGTCCACCGCTCACGGTCCCTCAGAGGGACGGGAGTGACCTGGGATTCGCGCTGAACACAAGTGAGGAGGTACCTCACCAACGTGGCCCACCTGGATCCGCTTGCAGTGCCAGCACCGCGACCATGTGGGCGCCGGGTCGGGGGGACCTGAGGGTGCTTGGAACCGGATGAATGGCTCGGAGGTGCTCCGGCAATGCTGCTGCCGCCCCGGTCAGCGCTGCCGGCCGGGGCCGAGTAGCCGCATCCGAAGCAGACGATATCCCATCCTGCCGCACCCAGCGGCTTGCCGAGGACTTGCGTTCCGACCGGCAGAGACCTGCCACATGCACTGCACGTGTTGGGCTGCCGGCTTGGAAAGACCTTGTAAGTCTCATAGCCCGGTCGACGGCGCATCCGACCCTTCCCCCGTGGTTCCCCCAGCCCGCCTGGACGTACATATCATCCAACGCGAAGGTGGCCACCGGCGCGATTCGACATCGTGGTGGGAGCCAAACCCGGCTGCCACGGCCCCCGGCCGGTCGCCTCGAACAACTCAGTTGGTGAGGTATCGGGGGTGGGGATCCTGGTCTCGAGGCCTTGCCCGGTTTGACCCGGAGGGCTGGCGTTTGATAGCCTGCCTGCGGTCCCGAGGCGGAACCTGGCTTTTGTCCCAGGTCGCCTCACCGGGGGATCCTTTTCAGGGGGTAGTTCTTGGTTCTCGCGTTGCTCAA
>JALZAW010000065.1:0-6512 GCA_030948155.1 Candidatus Dormiibacterota bacterium
GCGAAGCACAGCCCACCTTTCAGCTGGCATGCTCAGTGGATCCAAAGCGGGAGGCGCCGCCCCTGAGGCGCCGCTGGACGGATCCGACAGCCCTGCACGATGGAAAGGGCTACCCGGAGCTGCCCGGCGCCGAAAGCCCCCAGATTTACGACGTGGGTCGCTCCACCGGCCCCAACCTGCCAGTGGGCTGGGCCGCCACACTCGCCAGGCTCGCCGAGGAGACAGCCGTGCGGCTCGCCGACACTCAGGTGTGCGCGTCGAGTGGCCAGCGAGCCAACCAGCATGCCGATTCTCGACGATGGGACCCCACCAAGTTGGGAACCAAACGACCCTTCCCCAGGCTGTCACCACCGGTCAGGCGAGCTGCTGCCTGGTCTGACCGCCAGCGGGCTGATCTCCCGGCGATCTGAAACCAAAGATTGGTCGCCAGTCAAACGAGCTAGCTCGCCCACCTGCGGCCAGTGAAATGTGGTGCGTCGGACGAAGGACCAGGAAGCCTGATCATCAGTCGACGACTGCCGTTCCGACAGAGCCTCGCCCGGATGTGGATTACGTTCGTCGACTCCTCGGACGGGATCGGCCAGTGCTGAGACGGCCGCATCCTAAAGCGGGGGAATGCCGTCGCATGCGACCGGTCGTAGCCGGCAGTAGGTGACAGCGGGTCAGACTGCCGCGCTGGCAGCCTGTGTGCCAGGCTGCTAACCTTTTTCGGTCCGTGCGGCGAGGGGGTAGCGCCCACGGCCGCCTGTTTTGCACGCACCTGCGGCAAGCATGCGTGAGGCCCGTGTCTGCGCGGGCGCCGAATGGGGCGCATGCGCCTGTGGGGGACATCTGTGGTGTTCGAGCCGCTATCAATAGCCTGGCATGCGGGCGCTGCGAGAAATGTCACATCTTTCGAACTGGGTGCTGTGACTGAGCGATAGCCTCGAGCTCCAGCACCAATTGAGGAGGCTGTAATGCATGACTGGTTGACCAACGCGCTGCCTATTGGGTTAATCCTTATCGCCATCGCGGCTCGCCTCCTTCTCAAGGACCCTGGATCGGGCCTCAGCGGTCGCAGCCGCTTCCATCGTCTCTTGGCCGCTCTGATGGTCGCCGCCTTTTGCTCCACTATGCCCGTCGCGGCTCTTGCCGCTGGTTCTCGGGTCAAACACTCGCACCAGCCGGCATCGCGACCGTCGACGTCGTCGTCAGTCTCCACTCGCGCAGCCCTCGGTTCGTTCTTTCCGAAGGGCATGATGCGCTTTGCTTCAACTGACTACGGAGCGATGAAGGCGGCTGGGTTCAACACGGTTTCCGATGCGAACAACGTCGAAATCCTGAACCAGCTTGCGGCACAAGGCCTAAAGGGCTTCGTGTGGCTCGGCGCGTGGAACCACGGGAGCTGCAGTTGGGAGTACTCGGACGGCGAGGTGGCAAGGATCGTGCAAGGGGTGAAAGGACATCCGGCTCTGCTAGCTTACGAGCTCGGCGACGAGCCGCTCCAGACGCCCTGCTCTAACGCCCCGAACGCTTACCGCATACGAACAGCCCTCGTCCATTCGCTCGACCCAGCCGCCATCACCTTCACGATCGACGACGAGTTGAACGATCCCTCATCGACCCCTGCCACCATAGTGATGAAAGGTTCAGTGGACGTACTCGCGTTCGACGTCTACCCGTGCCAGGTTGGCCAAGCCTGCGACTTCTCAATGATCGATCGCGCAGTCAATGCGATTCATGCACAAGGCATCTCCACATGGTGGGCGGTGATGCAAGACTTTCAGGACGATGTCTGGCGCTTTCCGACCGCGTCGGAGCTACACCAACAGTATCTGCATTGGGCTGGAAGTGCCATGAGTGGCTATCTCTTCTTCAGCTGGGACTACCTGGGTAACAAGCTGCAGAGCCAGCCCGGCAACCTGGAGGCCTTGACGACGGACACTTTGGCCAAGTCCCGGGCATGACCCCTCTCGGCGGCGGCGGCCACACGTAGCGCCCAGTCACTCCTTGCCCCTGTCACGCCGAGCGTTGTTCTCAGACTCGGTAGCCGCGGGCTGTCGGCGCAGACGTCCTCCGGCTATGGCCGATAGTCCCGCCCTGACTTAGGACAAAGCAACCAGCCAGGCGCAAGGACCCAGGCCGTAGTCGTGGAGCAGTGGCTCGCGGGCCAACGAGATCGGCCGGCGGCTTCACTTGTGGCGGCCCGGAACGCTGGAACGCAGAAGCGACGCCCCTGCGGGGGAATCGGCCTGGGACGTTTCCGGGATTGAAACGGCGTCGACAGTAGGCCCACACCCCTGGATCCGGGCTGTGGGCCAACCCGGGGCTCAATGACAAGCACCTTAATCCGCGGTTGACCCCCTCTTAATCCGCCCATAAGTTTCAAGCTCTCAGAAACTTTCAGAACTCAAAGAAATGCCGTCTCGGGCTCTGCGGGCAGAGGTGACAGATGGGAGGCGGCTCCAGGGACGCTGTTAGGCGAGGGTTTCGGAAACAGGGAGGGAGTTGTGGCCGCGTACGGCCGAGTGACTGCGCTGACACCGGGTGAGGATCACATTCCCTTCGCCCGAACGGTGATATGCGACGAGGCGATTGAAGCCGCTGTCCGCGTGCTTAACAGCGGCTGGGTGACGACCGGGCCTGAGGTGGTCCAGTTCGAGCAAGAGTTCTCCGCCATAGTGGGGGCTGACGAAGCGGTCGCAGTTTCTTCCTGCACAGCGGCGATCGAGATAGCGCTCCGCTCGCTGCAATTGCGCGCAGGGTCGCGAGTGCTCACGTCGACGCTTACCTTCTGTGGGGCGGTACACGCGATCGTCCACGCCGGGCTCCGACCCGTCCTGGTCGACGTGGACCCCGACACCCTTATGCCAAGCCCCCGGACCGTGGCTGCCGCCCGTGAGCGGGCGGGTGGGGCTGAGGCGATGGTCGTGCTCCACTTCGCCGGCCACCCCGCCGCGGTCCAGGACCTGGCTCTTGCCGCTGGTCTCCCGCTCGGCCGAGTGATTGAGGACGCCGCACACGCACTCGGCACTTACGTCGGCGACCGACCGGTCGGATCGATCAGCGCCGCGACCTGCTTCAGCTTCTATGCCACAAAGAACCTGCCGATCGGCGAGGGCGGAATGATTACCGGCTGCGACCCCGAGCTGGCAGAACGCTGGAGGGTGCTACGCCTGCACGGAATGAGCCGGGACGCATGGAAGCGGTACCTCCCGGGAGCGAGTTGGCGCTACGCGGTAACCGACGACGGCATCAAGTCGAACATGACTGACTTGTCCGCGGCCATCGGCCGCGCGCAGCTCCGCCACTTCGAGCGCTGGCAGCGGAGGCGTGAGACGCTCGCATCGCTGTACGACCTGAACCTTAAAGAGGTCCAGGGGGTTAGGCGTCCCCCAGTCGCTAGCATCGGCCGCCACGCCTGGCACCTGTACGTCGTCCGGGTCGCCTGCGACCGCGATAGGCTAATCGAAAGCCTGGGTGGGCAGGGAATCGACTGCTCAGTGCACTTCATCCCAATCCACCGCCATCTCTACTTCCGGCAGCTGCTGGGCGAATCAGAGTGCCAATCCGTCCCCGTTGCGGACGCTGAATGGGGGCAAATCGTCTCCCTGCCCTTCCACTCCGAGCTCGACGAGGACTCGGTGCAGCGGATATGCCAGGCGCTGGCGGACATGGTCCCAGCCGAGGCGGGAGGTCACAGGTCGTGATTGAGGTCGAGCGGCCAACGTCGTCGATGAGCTCTGAGCCGCTACTCAGGTGCCTGGTGGTCGGTGCCGGCGCGGGCGGCAGGGCGATTGCCCGTGATCTCCTGCAAACTCCCGATTTCGGTCTCCGGCCGATCGGCTTTGTGGATGACGATCTTTCCCGCCGGCGGGTGCTCGGCCTACCGGTGCTTGGCTCGACTGCCTCGCTGGCGCAGCTGGCGGTCAAGCACCGCGTCGAGGTCGTCGTGATCGCGATTCCCTCGCTCTCGTCAGCCGCTATCCAGCGCCTGGTGGAGCGGGCTTCAGAAGCAGGCGTCAGCGTGCGCTATCTGCCCTCTTTTCTCGCTGCAATGCAGCGGGTGGGAGTCAGCGATCTGCGGAGCCTCCGGATCGACCGGCTTTTGGGGCGGCGAGAGGTGCACGTCGTGCGCTCCTCGTCTCGAGCAGTCGTCGCTGGCAGGCGGGTGCTCGTCACGGGTGCTGGAGGATCGATAGGAAGCGAGCTCTGTCGCCAGATCAAAGGCTTCGGGCCAGCGGCGCTGTACTTGCTGGACCACGACGAGTCCAACCTGCACCGCCTACAGCTGGAGTTAACCGGACAGGGGTTGCTGGAGACGGATGACATCATAATCGCCGACATCCGGGACGAGTCCCGCATCCGCCAGGTCTTCACCGCCCTGCTGCCCGAAGTGGTGTTCCACGCCGCGGCTCACAAGCACCTCCCGCTGCTCGAGCGCCACCCCTGCGAAGGCGTGAAGTCGAACGTGCTGGGGACCAGGAACCTGGTCAAGTCGGCGCTCGAAACGGGCGTCGAGCGCTTCATCCTGATTTCCACCGACAAAGCGGCCGATCCCACCTCGATCCTCGGAGCAACGAAGCTGCTCGCCGAAAGCGTGCTGCAGATGCACGCTGGCGGCACCTGCAAATTCGCTTCTGTCCGCTTCGGCAATGTCCTCGGAAGCAGAGGCTCCTTCCTCTCAGTCCTTTCCGAACAGATTGCGACCGGCCAGGACGTCACGGTCACACATCCCGAAGTCACCAGGTTCTTCATGACCGTTGAAGAGGCCGTGGGGCTGGTGTTGGAGGCGGCCGGGATGGCGCAGGTGGGCGAGACGTTCGTGCTGGACATGGGCGAGCCGGTCAGGATCGTCGACCTCGTCTTCAACTACGCGGCGGAGTTCCACGTGCCGAAAGACCGGATCAGAATCAGGTACACAGGACTGCGGCAGGGCGAGAAGCTGAACGAGACGCTGTTCAGCGGGCGGGAGGCGTTCACGCAGACAAACCATCCAAAGATCTGGGCCACCGTGCCGCAACCCGCACCGCGAGCCTTCGAGACCCACCTCCAGCAACTGTTCGAGGCGGCGATGGATAACGACAGTGCAAGAGTGCGCGATCTGCTGAAGCACCTGCTGCCTGAGTTCGCACCTCACTCTGTCGAGGGCGGCAAAGCCCAGCTCCCCGCGCCATATCCGGACGGCTTTTGATGCTGGTTGCCCAAGTCGTCACACGCTTCATCGCCGGTGCTGGCGGAGTGGCCCTGCGTGGCTCACTAGCCCTTCAGCGGGCCGGATACTCCATCGCCATACTGACCGCTGACGGGGGCGACCTCCTGGGCGAGGCGGAGGGCGCGGGGCTGCAGGTAGTGAGGCTCCGCCACATGCGGCCGGAGATCAACCCCCGCGAGGACTTCCTGGCTCTCAACGAGCTCAGGCAAGCGCTCTTCCGCCTGCGTCCGGCCGTCGTCCACACGCACAGTGCGAAAGCGGGCGCGATCGGTCGGCTGGCCGCTCATCAGCTGGCGAGTGCCGCGATAGTCCACACCTTCCACGGGTTCCCCTTCCATTCGTTTCAACGGCCCTGGACTCGCCGCGGGTACATCGCGGCGGAGCGCCGGTTGGGTCGGATCACCGACCGCTTCCTGGCCGTCGGCTCAGCGGTTGCGGCTGAGGCTGTGCGGCTACGTATCGCTCCACCAGAGCGTGTGCGCACGATCGCTAGTGCGATCGACCCGGCCATCGGCCGCTCGACTACCCAGGATCGCCTCGTGGCGCGGGCGCGACTCAGCGCTGTGGGCGTTCCGGACGGAGTAAAGCTGGTCGGTACCGTCGGAAGACTCGACAACCAGAAGGCACCCAGGCACATGCTCGAGGCGATCAAGCACCTTCACCCGCGCGATGTTCACTTCGCGTGGGTGGGCGGGGGCCCGCTGCAGCAGGAGATGGAGAAGCGAATTATTGGTGCTGGCCTTCGCGGACGCTTTCACCTGCTCGGGCAGCGCAACGATGTTGGCCAGCTCTTGCCGGCCTTTGACGTGTTTGCCATGGCCAGCCTCTACGAAGGGCTGCCCTGCGCAATGGTGGAGGCCGTCATGTGTGGCGTTCCGGTGGTCGCCACCTCGGTGAACGCTGTGCCTGAGGTCGTACACCCAGGCCGGACCGGTCTGCTCGTGCCCGCGGCCAGGCCGGAACTGCTAGGCAGAGCAATTGCGTTCCTGCTCGACCACCCCGACGAAGGCCGCCGGATGGCCGCCGAGGCACGGAGGCTCATCGGTGACCGCTTCCAACCCGACCTGCTGGGAGCCGACCTGGACGAGACGTACACCCGGGCGCTGACTGAGCGCGCCCTGCGTCCGACCCGAGCCGTTACGGAGGGCCTGACTGCATGAGCCGCTATCTGTACACGGGCGGCGAGATCGTGGAGATCAGCTCCTCGCTGCCCTGGGTCTGGGACATCGTCAGCGGCTCGGCGCCCGGCGAGTTCATCGACGCCTCGGCGGAGCCTCCCACGGTCACCATCGATGTCGAGCGGGCACAGACGGCATTC
>JALZAW010000065.1:6522-10111 GCA_030948155.1 Candidatus Dormiibacterota bacterium
CATTCCGGGTCCGGGGCTGGGAGCCTCTAACCCGAGGGGCCTGGCGGAGGTCGGACCAGGTTGTCATCGAAGATTGTTGCGCCACCGGGTTCGACCTCCATTTCCGCTGCCTCGCCGACCGGGCAGAGTTCGCTTATCGCTGGCGACCTCGAGCCAGAGGGCGGCTAGCAGCGCGGGTACTGAGGCGCCGCTTCATCCTCCTCACCCGGGCGCTGATGGCCCTTTACCCCGTCCTCTGGCGGTCCGGGTTGCGGGGTCGTGTGCCGCTCCACGCAGCTGCTTGCACAGCAGGAGATTCAACAGTCCTCCTAGCCGGTCCTGCTGGCGTCGGCAAGTCGACCCTGATCAAGGCCGAGCTCAAGGCAGAGGCGGTCGCGACCAGCGACAACCTCTGCGTCACCGACGGTCGAGTGGTTTGGGGCCTGGCGGAGCCGCTGAAGGTCGAGGCCGGCGAAGGTGTCCGGACCAGCCATGGGCGGCGCGAGTCCTCGCTGCCACGCCGCGCCGCCACCCTCGTCCCGGACACTGTTGCCGTGATCCGTCGGGGCCTGGAGGGGGCACCGTCGGTTCACGAGTGCGATCCCGACACGGCGCTGCGGTCGCTAATAACCGGCACATACATGGCCGGGGAGCTTCGCCGTTACTGGCCCTTCAACGCCGCTCTGGCGGCCGGCACCGGTCTGGGACCGGTCGAGCCGCCCCTTTCAGACGCTGCCAATCGGCTTGTGCACGGGTTGCGCTGCGTGGAGATCTGGCTCGGGCCACCGCCTGCGCCGCGGCTCTCTGACCTGATCGGGCATCGGGTCGCTCAGGACGGAGGTTCGGGAGCCTGATGCGGGCGCTACCTGTGGAACATGAGGCTCCCAGCAAACAGCTGCCCCTAGGAGTGCGAGTCTTCGACAGCCCGGACTGCCCAGCCGACCCGGAGGTGCTGGCTGTGCTACGTGATGGCCTGCTGGACGCGGATCTGGCGGCGCCGCCCGTGGTGTTACCTGACTTCTATCGCAAACCGGTGATGGAAATGCCTTCCAGCGTCGCCGTCGCCACCCGGGAGACGATTCGGCCCACCTTGACCAGCGCCGCCCTCAACTGCGGCATGGCGCTGGCGGCGGTCCACACGGAGAGACCGTCAGACGACTCGGTGCGGGCCTTCTACCGCGACTTTCTGACCGCCTATCCGTACCCGCCCGACCTCCGACCCCGCCTCAGCCGGGAAGAGGTCATCCGCTGCGCCTCCGAGGGCGCGAGGATTGCCGTCGACCGCTTCGACCTTGACCCCGCTGAACTACAGCGGATCGAAGAGAACGGCTGCCTCGACGTCGAGAGGTACGGTGGCCGGCGACGCGTACGGAGCGAGCTCGGCGAGATGGCGATCGAGCTGGCACGTCTTCGATTCGGGACCGTGGGACCCTCCACGCACTTCGTCGAGCTTCAAGAGGTGGAGGAGGTCTTCGAGCCCGAAACCGCAGCGAGCTGGGGAATCCGCGCGGGCGGAGTGACGTTGCAGTTCCACGGCGGGGACGGCGTCCTGAACATCCAGCTGGGCGCCCGATTCGGACGTCGTCGGGCCGGCTCTCGGTCGCTGCGGACCGTGATGGCCGTGCAAAAGCCGCTCTACCAGCTGACAACCGCCGGCAGCGTGCGCCAACTCCGCCAGCGATTGCGGCTCTACTTTTCCGGCGGCTGCCCCCCCATCGAGCGTAGGAGCGAAGAGGGGGAGCGCCTGATGCTTGCCAACGCGATGGCCATGAACTATGGGTTCGCCTATCGCCAAGCGACCTACGCTGCTCTTCGCTGCCTGACGGCGCGGAACTTCGGCGCCGGCATGCACTTGGTGATCGACTCGCCTCACAACACCATCTATGAGGAGGAGGTGGAGGGGAGACCCGCCATAGTTCACCGACACAACAGCGCGCGTGCCCTTCCCCCGTCTCGGCTTGTCGGCCACCCTGCCTGGGCGCAGACGGGGCAGCCTCTGCTGCTGCCCGGAACCAACCGAACCTGCTCCTACCTCTGTGTGGCAGGTGTGGCATCCGAGGACAGCCTGCACACGGCGAACCACGGTACCGGGAGCATCATCTCCGCGTTCGTTCGGAGAGGGATTTCGGGCCCGGACGCAGCCGGCCATAAGACCATTCGCTTCGGCTACCGAGAGCGCTCCGAGCACGCCGTCTCGCATCTGGACAACCAGGGCGTCGATGAAGGTCTGCGAATCCTAACCGCGGCCGGGATTGTGAGGCCGGTGGCCCGGCTTCGGCCTTTCGCGGTGCTGACATGACGCGGCTGATTCAGCCCGCGGCTGACTGCGAGGCGTCCATCCTCTCGGCGTCGGCCGCTTGGGAGGTGCTGATCCCGGCCGGTGCCATCGAGGTGGACCTACATAACCCTGACCGTCCAACGATCGCAAAGCTGAGGCAGGCGCCCGTCGGAACGGAGGTCGTCTTCGTCGATTCCGGACCAGTCTCCAACTGGCGGTGCCGCCTCTTTGCCGCACGCGCCGGACTTCGGATCCGGCGCACGTACCTCGCCTTCCCATCGGTCCGGAACGCGCTCTACGTCGTAGACGACGACTGGTGCTCGGTTGCCTGGTTCTGGACGAGATACCTTACGGCGCCGCCCGGACGGAGCCATCTTCAGGCTCCCCTCACAGTGGCATTGTGGGTGGTGCGGACTCCGTTCGTTCAGCGTCTCATCACGTCCGTGGTCGCCCAACGCGTGGTCGTGGGGAGGCGATATTGAGCTCCCAGGCCACTGTTCAAGGATTCGCGCGAGAAATGGCCCAGGCGGCGAGCCTTCGTCACCTCCTCCACCGTAACGACTACCGGATCCTGGTCTCAGCGACTTCGAAGGATTTGAACCGTAAGATCACAATCCTGCTGATCCCGGCGGAGACCTCGGCCACGGCGGTCGTTGTGAAGGTGCCGCTGAGTGATATCGCACAGGCGGCGGTCGACCGGGAGGGGGAGGTTCTCAACACTCTGCCCACCATCGATCATGAGCAGCTCTCATCTACGCTGCCTCGCGTCGTCGGAACCGTGGAGTTGGAGAACCGTCGCGCCCTGCTCATGACGGCGGTCTCCGGCGTGCCGATGGCCAATGCGTACAACAGATGGCGGCACACTGCGAGCCGGCGCAAGGTGACCCGTGA
Source organism: Candidatus Dormiibacterota bacterium (assembly GCA_030948155.1). Classification (GTDB taxonomy): domain Bacteria; phylum Chloroflexota; class Dormibacteria; order Dormibacterales; family Dormibacteraceae; genus Dormiibacter. The sequence goes on from JALZAW010000065.1 coordinate 9,671, forward strand.
CTTCTGCATGGCGGAGCAGTGGCTTCGCCTTCTCTGGAGCCACACTCAGCGGGGGCGCGCCCCAGTCGATCTCGACACTGGGATCTGTGCGCGCCTTGCTCTTCGATTTAGCGGCGATCCGTCGCTGGGTGCCGTTCTTGAAGGTCTGGGCGCGCTCCACGAGGACCTCGGCCAACGGTCTGGGCCTCTGACCGCCGTGCACGGCGACTTCTGGTACGGGAACCTCCTAACACTGGCGGGACGAATCAGCGGGGTCGTGGACTGGGAATCCGGCACCTCATGTGGGCAGCCCGTAGGGGATCTCGCCCGGTTCGCCTTGTCGTATGCGCTGTACCTGGATCGGCACACTGCTCCAGGGCGGTCCGTCCGTGGTCATCCCGGCCTCTCCGCAAATCGCTGGGGGGATGGAATCCGCTATGCGATGAGTGGCGACGGCTGGTT
>JALZAW010000066.1 GCA_030948155.1 Candidatus Dormiibacterota bacterium
AGAGCCAGCAGCGGCTCGGTTGCCTGGAGCGTCGCCAGGAACTGATCGCGAGGTCGGCAAGCTGCTCTGACAGTCACTCCCAACGGCGCCCACTGCTGGGTGAGCGAGGCCTGCGCCAAGCTGGCAGCGGCGTCCTCACACAGGGTCAGCACGGTGACGGTAACCGTTCGGCCGGCCAGCGCCCGCCGCGCCGCTGCCGGGTCGGGAGGCGAGCCGCCGATGGAACCGGCGGCCGTCAGGACAGAGGGAAACGGACTGCCGGCTGGCTGGCCGTAGCCAGCCTGCGAGTCGTGCACGAGTTGCCCCCGGTCCAGGCCCAGCGAAAGAGCATCAAGCAGCTGCCGGTCGTCGCGAAGGGCTCCGAACGGTTGCAGGAACTCGACGCGCTGAGTTGCCGTGGCAGCTATTGTCTCGCCCGGCACCTGGCGCAGACCGGCCACATCTGGTGGGGTCAGGTGCGAGATTAGATCGGCGCCGCCGGCTTGGGCTTGGTCGAGCAGGGCCTGGCGGCTTGGTACCGCCCGGAAGCTCACACCGTCCAGCCAAGCCGCATGCGTGAATGGGCCATCACCTCCCGGGTACGCGCCTTGGGCCGAGCGACCGTCGGCGTAATGAGCATTTCGCAGCCATTCGAGGCGCTGGCCGGAGGTGGCGGCAGCCGGGGCGAAAGGCCCTGAGATGGCGTCGGGCCGCGCGAAGAATGCATCCCCTGAACCGCCCTGCAGACGGTGGGCCGGCAGCGGGAACAGCTCAGCACCCAGTGCCAGGTAGGGCGCGTAGACCTCGCTGAAGCTCCAAGTCAGCGTTGAGTCGGACTGCTTGCTGAGTGCGGCACCCTGGGGCAGCTGCCGGCCCGGCTGCTTCTGAAGCGCCTGCCAGCCCAGCAGCACGTCGTCAGCGCGAATCGGCTGGCCATCGCTCCAGCGCAGGCCAGGCACGAGTTCGATAGTGACTGTCATGGCGCCGTTCCCGCCCAGCCGGACGCCCCCATTTTGCGCGGTAGGCACTCGACGGGCCAGATCGGGAAATGTTCGCAGCTGGTCGTCGAGGCCCCAGAGCCTGGCAAAGGAGAGCTGCGCCAGCCTCAGTTCCACATCAGTCCGCGCAGTCAGCGGATTCAGATTGGCCGGGTACTCATAGTCCGCCAGGAGCGCGGTGCCACCCTTCTCATAGGCGGGTTGAGCATGGTAGCTGTCGACTGCCGCGGCCGGCGCCGGCGTTTCTCCTTGTGAGCAGGCGGCCACTAACAACACCAGCGCGAGGAGTTGGGAGGCCCGTCTAGTCACCCAGTGGGATGACCGGGAAGCCGCTCGACAATCCATCGGCCCATTTCCACCGATGGCGGCGTCAGGGGGCCCGGCGCTCGTCGTCACGCATCTCCCGATGCGCTCCTCCTCGGCGCCACCCCTTTCTTGCCCTCGGCGGCCTGGGCCGCGCCTTGTCGAGCTAATTCCCGGACATCCCACTAGTAGAATTCAATTCTGATGGCGGAGAGCAACGGAAGGAGCAACGTGCTGAAAGGCGGCTTCAAAGTCAAGGCCGGTCATGCCGAGATGTTGAAGGGTGGCGTGATCATGGACGTGGTCAACGCCGAGCACGCCAGGATCGCCGAGGACGCCGGTGCCTGCGCGGTGATGGCGCTGGAGCGCGTTCCCGCCGACATCCGCCGCGACGGCGGCGTGGCCCGCATGTCGGATCCCGAGCTCATCCGCGCGATCATGGCGGCGGTCACAATCCCCGTCATGGCCAAGTGCCGGATCGGCCACTCGGTCGAAGCGCAGGTGCTGCAGGCGCTGGGCGTGGATTACATCGACGAATCAGAGGTCCTGACGCCCGCCGATGACGAGAACCACATCGACAAGAACGCCTTCACAGTCCCCTTCGTATGCGGCTGCCGCGACCTCGGTGAGGCTCTTCGGCGGATAGCCGAGGGGGCGGCGATGATCCGCACCAAGGGCGAGGCGGGCACCGGCAACATAGTTGAAGCCAAGCGGCATCTGAGCGCCGTCGCGGGCCAGATCCGGCGCCTCGTCGGCCTCAATCCAGCCGAGATCGTGCATGAGGCGAAGCTGATCGGCGCTCCCGTTGACCTGCTGCGCCAGGTGCAGGAGCTGGGCCGGTTGCCGGTGGTCACGTTTGTCGCTGGCGGCATCGCCACGCCCGCCGACGCGGCCTGGATGATGCAGCTGGGCGCGGACGGCGTCTTCGTCGGCTCGGGCATCTTCAAATCCTCGGATCCTGCTCGCACCGCCAAAGCGATAGTGACGGCCACCACCTACCACGACGATCCTGAGAAGCTGGCCGAAATCTCCGCCGGCTTGGGCGAGCCCATGCGGGGTCTCGAGATGGCCTCGATTCCGCGGGAGGAGCTGCTCGCCGGCCGCGGTTGGTGAGCCTTAGCCCCGACCCGATACCGGCCCGGCCTCTGGTCGGAGTGCTGGCTATGCAGGGTGCATACCGCGAGCACCTGCGGGCGCTCGCGAGCTGCGGCGCCGAGGTTCGCGCTGTGCGTACCCCGGCCGATCTGGCCGAGCTCGACGGCCTCGTGATCCCGGGTGGCGAGAGCACCACCATGCAGATCCTCTTGGAGCGTGTAGGCCTGATGGATGCCCTTCGGGACGCCGTCGGCAGCGGGCTGCCCACTCTCGGGACCTGCGCCGGCATGATCCTCCTGGCTCGCGACATCACAGATGGTCGGGCGGACCAGCGGGGACTGGGAGCCCTGGACATCGTCGTGCGGCGCAATGGCTACGGCCGTCAGGTAGATAGCTTCGAGGCGGAGCTGCAAGTGGAGGGCTTGGACGGCCGGTTTCCGGGCGTTTTCATCCGAGCACCCCTGGTGCTGGATGCCGGCTCAGCCGAGGTGCTGGCCGAACATGAAGGCAGGCCGGTGGCGGTGCGCCAGGGGCCGATCATGGCGCTCAGCTTCCACCCCGAGCTGTCAGGCGATCTGCGCCTGCATCGTGAGTTCCTGAAGCTGGTGCGGGGGAGGGGATAAGGCGTGAAGCTCAGGCAGGCGAAGTTGCCGGATCTAAACCGCATCGAGCAGATTCATCGCGAGGCTGAGGCCCGGTTCTCCTCGGTACCGCCGCCAGCCCGCCTTTGGGCGCTGGTGAGCCAGACCTTCTCCGCCTTCCTGCCGCTGTCGCAGGAGACTGTCATCTATGTCGCCGAGGTCGACGGCAGGGTGGCCGGCTTCGTGCAGGCGTCAGGGCGGCCGGCGACACTTGTCCTGCCGGCCAAGGTCAGTTCGCTGCAGGTCTTGAACCTCTGTGTGGCCGAGTCGGCGGATGAGAGCGCGGTGGCGAGGGGGCTCATCGAGTACCTCTGCGAGCAGGCCGGCAAGGCTGGCGCTCACCGCCTGTTCGTACGGGTTCCGCTGGACGACATGCTGCTGCCGATCTTCCGCGGCCAGGGCTTCCGCCAGTACGCCACCGAGTCGGTCCTCTATGCGGAGCGCCCCCAATCTCGTTCGGCCCAAGTGCCGCCGGGCCTGCGCTCGGTCAGGGGCCGGGACTCTCGCGCCCTCTACCACCTTTACCGGAAGGTGACCCCGATGGGCGTCGCGCACCTGGAAGCGCCTTCCTACAAGGACTGGAAGTCCCTCCGCAGCGCCCCCGGCCAGCAGGAGGTGCTGGAACGAACGGAGATAGTGGGCTGGTACCGGGTGCAGAAGAGCTCCCAGGGCCGACCGCACACCCTGTCGTTCATGGCGCTGCCGGAGGCAGGTCTGGCCGACGAGCTGGCCGATCACGCCATCACGACCGCCAGCGGCGAGTCAGCCTGGTCCAGCCTCCGTCACTATGATTCGGACATGATCGACGCCCTCCGCGGGCGCGGCTTCAGCCTCTTGCTGAGCCAGGCGCTGCTGGTGCGGGAGGTGACGCTGACTGTCTCGGCCGAGCAGAGGCAGCTGGCTCCCGCGCTCAATCCCGCTTACGGCTAGTGGACCGCTAGTGGAGGAAGTCTGAAGAACCTGCGTCCCGATACCCAACTGCACGACAACCCGGGCAGCTGGCCGGAGGAGATCGAACTTCTCGCCCAGTCCCTGCCCCCACACCTCTATGAGGCGCTTCATGAGCGCACCGATCCGACCGAGCTGCTGGAGATCGTCCTGGATTTGGGGCGGGAGCCGGAGGCGAGGGTGCCCGGCCGCGAGATCCTGCTCTCCCAGCAGCCGGTCACCGCAGCCGACCTTGACTACATCGCCGCCCATGTCGGCCAGTTCGGCGCCGACAACCGGGCAGGCATCGAGCGCACTCTGCACAGGGTCTCCGCCATCCGCAACCGATCGGGCCGCATAGTCGGCGTCACCTGCCGGGCGGGTCGCGCTGTGACAGGCACTGCAGCCATCTTCCGCGACCTGGTCGAGTCGGGCCAGAGCGTTCTGCTGCTCGGCCGACCGGGCATCGGCAAGACGACGATGCTGCGGGAGTCCGCCCGGCTGGTGGCAGATGAGCAGCGCAAGCGGGTGGTCATTGTCGACACCTCCAACGAGATAGGCGGCGATGGCGACATCCCGCATCCTGGCATCGGCCGCGCCCGCCGGATGCAGGTCCGCACGCCGCTGCAGCAGCACGCGGTGATGATCGAGGCGGTGGAAAATCACATGCCGGAGGTCATAGTCATCGACGAGATCGGTACCGAGCTGGAGGCGGCGGCCGCTCGGACGATCGCCGAGCGGGGTGTGCAGCTGATCGCGACAGCGCACGGCCAGACGCTGGAGAACCTTCTGGTCAACCCGACGCTGAACGACCTGCTCGGGGGCATCCAAAGTGTGACGCTCTCTGACGAGGAGGCACGCCGCCGCGGCACCCAGAAGACAGTGTTGGAGCGCAAGGCGCGGCCCACCTTCGACGTATTGATCGAGATCCAGGATCGCGAGCGGGTGGCTGTTCACCAGCCGCTGGCTGACGTCGTGGACGCCGCTCTGCGGGGGGCGATGGCGCCGCCTCGAATCCGGATGCGGACGCGCGAAGGCCGCGTCATCTCGAGCGTGGAGGCGGAGCCGGTCCAGCCGGCCGCCGCCAAGAATGGGAACGGTCAGGCGGCACGCAGACCCCGCGCAATCTTCCCCTATGGCGTCTCGCGCCTCTATCTGGAGCAGTCGATCCGCGACCTGGAGCTGCCCGTGAGAGTGCTCGGCAACCTGGACGGAGCCGATCTCGTCCTGACACTCAAGAACTACTACCGCCGGCGGCCGGACATACTGCGTCAGGCCGAGGGCTCAGGGGTGCCTGTCCACATCCTGCGCAGCAATTCGGTGACCCAGGTCAAGGAAGTGCTGACCCGGATCTACGCGGCGGAACCACAGGACGGCGGCGTGCAGAAAGCGTTGGATGAAGCCTCGCAGGCAATCCGCAATGTGCGCGCCAACCTGAGGGCAATCGAGCTGACGCCTCAGAATGCCTACGTCCGGCGGCTCCAGCACCAGATGGTGAGCGAGAACGATCTGACAGCTCGCAGTACAGGCAAGGAGCCCCAGCGGCGGCTGCGCATACTCCCGGCTCCGGACGCGGAGTAGTGGCGCCGTTGGTGACGTTCGAGGGCTCCGAGGGAGCCGGTAAGTCCACGCAGGCTGCGCTGCTTCACGATGCGCTGGGTCACGATGCCAGCCTTCTGGTCAGGGAGCCGGGCGGAACCCAGCTGGGGGAGGATATCCGGGAGCTTTTGCTGCACTCTGCGCCCATGGCCGCCGAGGCCGAGATGCTGCTCTTCATGGCGGCCAGGGCGGAGCTATTGGAAAAGGTGGTCAGGCCGGCGCTGGCAACCGGGCTGACGGTTATTGCCGACCGCTACCACGACTCCACTCTCGCCTACCAGGGCGGCGGCCGGGGCTGCGCGACGTGGTGGCCCGAGAGCTTCCCCCGACCTGATCTGACCTTCCTGCTCGAGCTCCCGCCTGAACTGGGCCTGCAGCGCGCGCTCGGTCACGGTCGGCAGGCCGATCGGTTGGAGAGAGAGGATGCGGCCTTTCACGCCCGTGTGGTCGGCGCCTACGAGGACCTCGCCCACCGCGAGCCGGGGCGGTATCGGCGGCTGGCTGCGACGCTGCCTCAAGATGCGATCCACGAGGCGGTCCTGGCCGCCGTCAGGGAACTCTTGGTCAGCGCTCGGTGAAGCTCGTCTGCGCCATCGTGCAGGGCGAGGACGCTGCCGCCTGCATCCGCGCGCTCGCCTCGAATGGGATCTCGGTGACCCGCCTGCAGTCGACCGGTGGGTTCCTACAGCAGGGCAACGTAACGCTGCTGACCGGCGTCGACGAGTCCCGCCTCGACCAGGTCCTGCAGGTCATCCGGGAGAACTGCCGCGAGCGCAATCGTTATCTCACACCGGGTCCGCCCATGGTTGAGGCGGGGGAGATGTTCATGCCGTATCCGGTCGAGGTGCAGGTGGGCGGGGCCACCATCTTCGTCTTGAACGTGGAGACGTTCCAGCGGCTCTAACCAACTAGCAAAAATCGGAGTCAGGCGCCAGTCGCGACTCGCCGCGGGGGACCTTCGTTGCGATCCTGTTGAATCCCGTCAGGTGCACCCTTCCCATCTCCTCGCCAACCACCGTCAGGGAGGATTCCATGTCAACGCGCGCGACTCTCTGACGATTGGGTGGCGCTACTCGATCCCCTTCTCCGTCGACTCGTTGGAGTCGATCTATGCGGGCTGGACCGTGTAGTCGGCTCGCTGGGAAGCTCGCTCCACAATGGCATCGGCCAGCCCGAACCGGCACCCTCGATGCCAGGCTGACGAAGGCCGGCGAGCGCTGTTCATCCCCACCCACCAGGGCCGCGGGCTGCCCGCCGCTGAGATCGCAGCACTGCCGATCCGCTCCGGCACCACCCTGAACCCGACCTACGCTCAACTCAGCGCCGAAAGCATCGCGGACTTCGACTGGCTCGTCGTCTTCGACTCCACGGCCTATCCCCGCGGGGCCGCGCCTCTGTCGAGCTGGAACGCGGAGTGAGCTTGACTAACGCGGATCCGCGGCACCGTCTCGGGCGCAGTCGTCCCCGCTGGTCTCATCGGGAAGTGGATGAACGCCTCCGGCTACGCACGGAAAGCAGGCCGCACGTCAGCTCGGGGCCTACCCCGGGGTCACGTTCCCTGAAGTCCCATTTCGCGATCTAAACTGGCCGGAATTCGGGGGGCGCCAAGAGCCCACGAGGGCTATACTGACCTTCTTCACTTCGACCCGTGGATCCCGCCGATCCAGGCCGGTGAACGAGGAGGAGATGACCATGCTGCAGGACTCGACAGCGGGGGCGACCATCCCCGCGTCAGATCTAGCCAGGGCAAGGGCCTTCTATGAAGGCAAGCTCGGCCTCAAGCCCGCCCCCGATCTCGAGGATCCCGGTGGTGTGATGTACAGGTGCAAGGACGGGACCCGCTTCTTGCTCTTCGAAAGCTCTGGCGCCAGTTCCGGGAACCACACCCAGATCTCGTTCGAGGTCGAGGACGTCGACGAGGAGATCAGTGCGCTCCGGGCCAAGGGAGTGACCTTCGAGGAGTACGACTTCCCGGGCCTCAAGACCGAGAACGGCATCACCCAGATGCCGACCGGCAGGGGCGGCTGGTTCAAAGACACGGAAGGCAACCTGCTTTCTGTCTTCCAGCGCGACGCGGTGGTCGCCCCGTCCCCGAGCTAGTGCGCCCGGTAGTCCCCGGGTCCGGCGAGACGGAGCCTACGAGGTTGACTAGAAAGACGACCGCGTAAGAGGACGCAGCCCGGACCGCTCGAGCGGCGCTCGATGAGGCTCCATCGGTTCCAGCGCCGCCACGAAGAGCTGGATCTCAACTACAGCCTTCGTCGTGAGGCCGGGCACGCCGGCGGAGCCCACGTCTTCCAGCTCAATGCCACGGGTATTAGCTCAGCGCCAAGCCCTCGAGCCTCGGCCTCGTACCGGCGCGGCCAACCGGGGTCGTTTTCGACGATGGCGATCGGCAAGCCAAGAGGGGTACTTGCGGTTCCGGATCTCAGCCCTCGGCATGAGGCAGCCCGCGTTCGAAGCGCCTAGCGTTGAGATGCGTGACGCTTCATCTGGAGCCCGACCGGAAGGCCCTGCGGCAGCTGCGGGACGTCGCCAGGGGGGTAGCTGCCGCCGACCTTGTCATCAGCGGCGGAGCCCTGGCCAATGTCTTCACCGGCGAACTGCAGGAAGGCTGGGGCCTGGCAATGGCGGCCGGCCGAGTGGCTTTCGTCGGCCCCGATGCCGAGGTCGATGCCAGAGCCGGAGAGGGGAGCGCCCGGGTTCAGCTGGCGGGTGACGTGGTGGCGCCTGGTCTGATCGAAGGCCACACGCACCTGACCCGGGTTCGGGTGTCCGATTTCGCTGACGCTCAGGTCCGGGCGGGGGTGACCACGACTGTTGTCGAATCGATGGAGTACGCGGCCATCTTGGGGCCGGAGGGCCTGCGCTTGTTCCTGGCTGAAGCGGCCCAGGTTGCGGGGCGGCTGCTGTACACGGTTTCCGGGCTGATCATGATCGACCCCGAGCAGAGCGCGCGCATTGAAGTGGAGGCCTGGGCCCAGCTCCTCGATTCGCCAGGGGTGGTCGGGGTGGGCGAGATCTACTGGGCCGACCTGCTCCGCGGGCACGAACGGACTGAGCGGCTGATCCAAGCGGCGCTCGCCCGTGGCCTGGCGGTCAGCGGCCACGGCGCGGGGGCTCGGCCGGCTGGGATCAACGCGATGGCCGCCTCGGGCATCGGTTCGGACCACGAGGGCATCGACGCCGACGATGTGCTGCAGCGGCTGCGTGTTGGGCTGCACGCGCTGGCCCGGCACGGCGCGACACGCCAGGATCTGCCGGCGATCGCTCACCTGTGGCAGCAGGGGAAGATCGACCTGAGCCGGCTCGGCCTGGTCACCGATGGCGTGGAACCGGCCGATCTGGGGGAGGGGCGTTCACTCAACGCCGTGGTGGCGAAGGCGGTGGAGTTGGGGCTGCCGCCGGTCTCCGCCCTGCGGCTGGCGAGCCGCAACGTGGCCGAGCACTTCGGTCTCGGCCGCTGGCTGGGCGGCTTGGGGCCGGGCATGCTGGCTGACGTGGTGGTGCTGCCCAGAGCTGGCCGCTTGATCACTTTCCAGCCGCGGCTGGTCTTCTTGGGTGGGCGGCCGCCTGAGCCCTCGCCGTCATCGCGCTACCCGGACTGGTTGAGCCACACGACCCGGCTCGGCGCCCTCCCAGCTGCGCTGCTGGATCGCCCTCTGCCAGGGCGTTGGCGAGCGATGGAGCTGCAGACGCCGACAGTCACTCGAGAGGTGGAGAGTGACGGCTGCTCCGATCTACTCTGCGTGTGCCTGGCGCGCGACGGCTCGGGCAGAGGCTTTCGCGGCCTCCTGCGAGGTTTCGGGGTCAGCGGCGCCGCCGTCGCCATCAGCTCCCCTTGGGAGCTCAACGCTGTGCTGATTGTGGGCGCGGCTCCGATCGAAATGGCGCTGGCGGCTCGCCGCCTGGTGGAGCTGGGTGGCGGTGTGGTGGTGACCAGGGAAGGCCGCGTGGAGGCCGAGTACGCCGCACCGGTGGCCGGCCTCTACAGTGTGAAACCCTTGAACGAAGTGGTCAGCGAAGTGGCTGCCGTAAACCGCGCCATGCAGACCCTTGGCTGCACCAGCCCGAACCCGATTCTGACGTTGGAGACGCTCACGACTGGCGCCATTCCCTTCCTCAGGATCTTCCCCGGGGGCTACCGCCGCCTGCGCGACGGCGCCATCCTGGGCTTGGAATGGGAGTCGACGCTCAGCGTCGAGGCTGCCGCCGGGCCGCGAGAACCGCGCTGTTGATGAGATGCGTCAGGGCGACGGCCGGCCTGGCGCTCTCTGTACTCCGCGCTGTTGAACATGACGAAGATCGTGTGATCGACGTCGCAGCGCTCACCGCCTGAGCGGGCACCCGCTGTCCCGGCCGTAATGGTCGACCAATACACGGCCCAGGACGGTGTGGCCTCCATCGGAACCCAACAGAGCCGCGGAACGTTGCCGGACGGACGGCTAGCCGCGGAAGTGGAGGGCGTGAGCAGACGCGATGCGATCAAGGATGAGGACGCCGTCCAGGTGGTCGAGCTCGTGCTGCACGGCTCGCGCCTCAATTCCCGAGCACCACTTCTG
>JALZAW010000480.1 GCA_030948155.1 Candidatus Dormiibacterota bacterium
GGGCGAACAGGGCTCATGGTGTCCAGGATCGCAACGCCACAGGATCACGACGGCAGGGCAGGGGACAGCGCTGCCCCCCACCCTGCCCAGTCTGATGCTCACTCGGCGGCCGCTGACTGGCGCCGCAGCCGCCGGGCCTCACGACGCTCCAGGTCGGCAGAAGACCCAAAAGGATTGCCTTTGCCGGTCTCGACATACTGTCGCAGGCTGGGGAGGAAGTGATCCCACCCGTTCTTGCAGTCGTTGTAGCACTCAAGTCGTGGGGTCAGCCCCCGGTGCCGAAACGAGAGCTCGCACCCTTCGGCTTGCGGCATCAGCTCGAAGGTGACAGCGGTCCCCACCCATTCGGGAGTGGGCGCGGACTCGAGGACCGTCCACCTAACTGTTGCCGGGCGCTCTGCCTCGTCCACCCGCAGGATGAGTGGTGAGTCGTTGAACATGAAACTCAGCCGGCCGCCTCTCAAACCGGAGCCGCTCACGCTCGTCCACCAGCTGGCGAGGCCGGCTAGCGTCGTCAGCGCGTCGAAAACCTCGGCTGCCGGTGCCTTGACGAACAGGGTCGACTCGTAGTCGGTGTCCAGGGCGTTGGGTGCTGCGGACGAGGGCTTGAAGTTCGGGTCTGTCAGTGTCACTTTTCTGTGCCTCCTCTGAAAATGGCTCCGATGATCTCATCGTCACCTCTTACACAAATACCAGCTTGTACAAGCAACTACTTGCAGTCTAGCGAACGGGAGGGCAGCTGTCAACCCGTCTCCTTATCCGGCGCCGGGTCAGTGCTTAACGAGGCACTGCCCGTCGCGTCAGGGGAAGCCGCTAACGGCCCGCCGCCAGGGCGACAGCCGGCGGGGCCACCCGCTCCTCTCGCAGTCGTCGCAGCGAGCGCTCACTGGGCAGCAGGAAGGCGATGGGAATGGTGAGCGCGACAACGGCTACCTGAAGGCCCAGCGCCATCTGCAGGCCCAGGTGGTTGGCGACCAGCCCCGTCACCGGAACGCCGATGGCACCTGTTACGAAGCCCAGGCCCATCACCAGCCCCGAGGCAAATCCGGCCCGAGCGCCCATCAGCTCCTGGGCCAGGATCAGCGTGAGGGGCGCTGTCGAAGCCGCCGAGAGTCCTATCAGGATGGCTGTGAAGAAGCCCTGCGGGCCCGGGAAGGCCACGTAGAGCCAGACCGCGGGCACGCTGAGCAGGAGTGTGGCGATGATCACTGCGCGCCGACCGAAGCGGTCGGCCAGGCTGCCGCAGCCGACACTGCCCACGCAGCTGGCCAGCACCAGAGTCGTCGCGAGCGGTCCGTAAAACCAGGGTTGGTAACCGAGCTGGTGGTACCACGTGGGCGTGAACGCCTGCAGCGTGATGGTCGTCCAGCTGCGTGACCCCATCACCGCCACGACTGCAAGCAGAGGCACCAACGGCGTGGCGTGGCTAAGGCCCACCGCACCCGAAGTGCCCTTCGGGGCCGCCGCCCGGGGCGCGAAACGGCCCATCTGCAAGAGCAGGAAGCCACCCGCCAGCACGCCCGGCAGCACCAGGAGGGCGGTGCCACGCACGCCCAGAAGACCGAAGAGCAGGACCCCTATCAGCGGCCCGACGGCGACGCCCGCGGTGCCCCCCGTGACATAGATGGACATGGCGAGGTTGCGGCCGCGGTCCTGCTCCAAGAGCGACTCGCGCACGGTCAGCGCACCCAGCGGGTGGAAGGCGCCGGAGCCGAGGCCGGAAGCTGCCGCGATGGCGATCAGAACAGCAAAGTTGGGAGCGAAGCCGATCGAGGCGAAGGAGAAAGCCGTCCAGGCCAGGGCCACGCCAGTGAATCGGGTGCCGTGACGGTCGGCCAGGAGGCCGAAGAGGGGCTGGGAGATGGAGGCGAAGCCGCTGTAGGCGAGTGTGACCAGGCCGACTGTGGCGAGGTCCAGATGGAACCGGCCGATCAGGAGGGGATAGAGCACGGGCAGCACGCCCACGTAGCTGTCGACAGTGAAGTGGCCGAGCATCAAGGTGACCAGCCGGCGGTTGCGGAAGACGTCGATCAGGCCGGTCAGAGCGCCACCCCTGCATCGCTCAGATGGACCACCCGGCTGCCGGCTTCCAGCCTGGCGCGCCCGGTCTCCACCAACCTGCCCAGCAGTGCGGCGCCCAGGGCGCCCCCCAAGTGGAGCCGGCGCTCGGTCCAGTCCTGGCAGCCGACTGCGAAGCTCCGGCGGGCTCGGCGGGCGGAGCTGACATCCACACCCTGAGCCAGCAGAGCGGCTTCGCCCGCTTCGCTCAGATCGAAGGCACGCTCGCCGCGAGCCTCCAGCCAGCTGCGCTCGAGCAAGCTGTCGAGCAGCTGCACGCCGGCGCGCCCGGCGAGGTGGTCGTAGCAGGTGCGAGCCTGTCTGATCGGGGCGTCCTCGGTCACGGGAACCTCGGCGTTCAGGCTGCCCGGTCGAAGGTCTCGAGCCAAGGTGCGCAGGGTCGAGAGCGAGAGGGGCACCGAAGGCGCTGCCAAGGTGTAGACGCGCTGGCGGCCATGCTCTGTCGCCGTCACCAGACCAGCCTCCCGGAGCAAGGCCAGATGGCTGGAAACTCTCGGCTGCTCCAGCTCCAAGCGACTGGTCAGCTCACTCACCGTCGCCTCCCCCTGGGTCAGACTGTCGAGGAGGCGGACGCAGATCTCATGGGCCAGAACCCGGGCCAGGCCGGCGACCTCCGCGACGTCACTTCCCATGCACGTATCTTAGCAACGCGATATGTGAA
>JALZAW010000481.1 GCA_030948155.1 Candidatus Dormiibacterota bacterium
TGAGGGCGACCGAGCAGGTGGTGGACGCCTACGGGGTGGGCCGGGTGCTCGCCTTCAGCGACGGTGTTTTCGCGATTGCCATCACGCTCCTCGTGCTCAACATCCCCATTCCTGGCGCGGGCGCGGCACGCCCGGGCCAGCTGGAAGGCCAGTTGTGGAACGTTCTGCCCAACGTGCTGGCCTTCGCTTGGAGCTTCCTCCTCGTGGGCAGCTTCTGGCTGCGTCACCACCGTCTCTTTCGCAATGTCGTCCTCTGCGACGGGCGCCTGCTCTGGCTGAACCTGGCGACGTTGTTCTTCGTCTGCCTGCTGCCGTTCCCAACTGCACTGGAGGCGCGGTTTCAGGACATGCCAACCGCCGTTCAGCTCTATGCCGGCAATCTCGCCATGATCGGCGTGATGTACACGATCATGTTCGAATATGCAAGCCGCCCCCCGCGCTCGGTGGGAGTCGATCGCGCGGCCCGCCGCACAGGACTGGCCCGCAACCTGAGCAGCGCGGCGGTGTTCGTGCTGGTGGTGATCTTGGCACGCTTCAGCCCGCTCTGGGCCAACGTGGCGTTTCTGCTGCTCATCCCCGCGCTGGCGCTCGGCGGCCGGCTGGGAGGCCGGAGTACAAGGCGGGCCTAGGGGCCGGCGACCCCGCGTCGGCCCTCATATGTTGCCCCTGATAGCCGAAATCAATCCTGCCGCCGGGCGATGTGGAGGACTCCTCCCCAGTGCCTGCGAAGGCTGCGGTCATGGCGCTGCTCCAGCCGCCGGCGGATCTCGCCGTAGAGCCGATCGCGCTGCCACCGCTCCATCGTGAGGTGGCCGGAGAAGGTCTCGAGCAGCTCTACATAGCCATCGGCGTCATAGGTCTGCTCCCAATCGAAGTGGCGAACCTCGATGGTCCTGAACAGACCGCTGGCATCAATCTCCTCCGACTGGTCCTTCAGCTCGCCCGGGCGCGGCCGGGACCTCTCGGCGGGCCAGCCCTCGCCAATCTCGTCATAGACGTCCTGGATCTCGATGAAAAAGCGATCGCCGCCCTCGGGGAACACGTGGACGGCTGCCCAGAAGGCGAGATGTCCCCTGGCGCGCAGCACCTCCCACGCTTTGCTGTAACGCACAGCTGGATCGATCCAGTGCCAGGCGGTTGCGGCGAAGACGAGGTCGAAGCGTTCACGTTCTCGGTTCGGCCAGTCCTCAAAGCGTCCAGCGACGATGTCAACACCTGGGAAGGCCGCCAGGTTGCGGCGCGCTGCGGCGGCGAGTTGTGGCCCGGGCTCGATGCAGGTGATCCGAAAGCCGCGCTCAGCGAGTGGCAGCGTCGCCTTACCGGTCGCGCAGCCGAGCTCCAGGAGGCGGTCACCGGAGCGCAGGCCGGCGATCCGGGTCAGCCGTTCGAAGACCTCGGCGGGGTACTCCGGCCGCGCCCCCTGGTATAGGTCACTGGCGCAATCAAACGTACTGCTCAGGCGGTCCCGAGCGTTCTTGGTCAGCGATGTTTCAGACAACAGTCCCACCCGGCGCAGCACATCCGACGAGCGTATCTCCCAGCGGCCGGACTCCGTAGAGTCACGTCTCCAGGAGCGTTTGCATGCCTGAGTTCCACGCCGAGGTGCAAACCGAAGCCAAAACCAACCCCTTCATCGAGCTTCCGGAGGCGATGGTGCTGGCGCTCGGCGCGGGCAAGCGGCCACCCTTGAGGACGACCATCAATGGCGTCCCTTACCGGACGCGGGTCGCCGTCTACGGCGGCAGGTACTACCTCGGGTTGCGGAAGGACGTGGTCGAGGCATCCGGGGCGGTCCCGGGTTCGACGGCTCGGATCTCAGTTCAGCTCGACGAGACGCCGCGCGAGGTGCAGGTGCCGGCCGACCTGGCGCGGGCTCTTGCCGCGGCGCCCGACGCCAAGACCGCCTTCGACGGTCTTGCCTTTACTCACAGGAAGGAATACGTGAGCTGGATCGAGGAGGCAAAGCGTCTGGAGACCCGTCGGACGCGGGTCCAGCGGACGGTAACGATGCTTCAGGAAGGGACTAAGACGCCGGGCTAGAGTTCGGCGGCAGGACTTAGAACCGTCGTTTCAGTGGCCGCGGAAGGCCTCCTCGAGCCAATCGGCAACGAGAGTCGGCACCACCTTGGCATCGATCACGAGGGATCGCTGGGCGCCTCTCTGCAGCCACGCTTCGACCTGGCCCAGATCGGACGGAGTTCGCACTGTCACTGCGGCCAGGCCGACCGCCCGGCCGAGTGCCGCAAAGTCGGTATCCGGGAACTGAACCAGCTCCAGCGGCTTGCCGTCGGGTCCGAAGTGGTGGACCTCGGCGCCATACGCCTGGTCGTTGTAGATCAGCACCACCATTCGCAGGCCCAGCCGCGCCACCGTCTCGAGGTCGCCGAGCGCCATCAGCGCACCGCCGTCGCCGAGGGCGGCGATGGTCAGCCGGTCAGGTCTGGCCACCGCCAGGCCGATGGCGGTTCCGAGTCCCAGGCCCACACACTGGAACGCCTGGCTGAAGATGAATCCCTGCTCGTCCGGCACTGAGAAATAGCGCGCGGGCCAGCCCATGAAGTGGCCGGAGTCGATGGCGAGCGAACGCTCTGGGGGCAGGAGCTCGTCCAGGCGGCCGGTCAGCGTGCGAGGATCGATCGCGTCGACGGTGCTCACATCGTCATACGGCACCTCGGCCCAGCGAGCTGCGCGGATCCGTTCGGCCAGCTCCGGCGTCCGCTGGCGGCTGGGCTTGGC
>JALZAW010000482.1 GCA_030948155.1 Candidatus Dormiibacterota bacterium
GGTTTACACGGTGACCGGCGAGTGGGACTTCGTGGTGATGATCAGGGTTCGCCAGCATGAGGAGCTGGCCAACGTGGTGATGCAGGGCTTGTCGCCTCTGAAGGGCATCGAGCGGACCCAAACAATGGTTGCCTTTCAGCAGTTCTCCCGCCATGACCTGGAGGCCCTCTTCGGCGTCGGACTCGAGGCTGAGCGGTAGCAGCCGCAGCCAGCTACCTGCAACTGGCCTTGACGGCCGCCCGCGCTGGGGCCGCAGTCTTGCGGCGGGCGGGCCTGCGCCGCCACACCGCCGATCTGAAGGCAGCGGGCGACTACGTCACCCGCTTTGATCGCGAGAGCGAGGAGGCAATCCTGGAGGTGCTGGCCACTGGCGCTCCCGGCATCCCGGTATTGGCCGAGGAGTCAGGCGGGAGCCAGGCGGAGACCAGGTGGGCGGTCGATCCGCTGGACGGCACCACCAACTTCATCCGGGGTTTGCCGCTGGTGGCTGTCTCCGTGGCTCTCATCAGCAACGGTCTACCTGAGGCGGGCGTCGTCATCGGGCCCTGGCTGCGCTTCGAGGCGGCCGCCGAGCGGCGCGGCGATCTGCAACTGAACGGAGAACCTCTGGACCGCCGGCCCGACCCCCCGCCTGAGAGCGCCGTGGTGGCCACGGGCTTCCCTTTCCGCCGCAAGGATCGCCTCCATCGCTACGAGCCGATGCTGGCCGGGGCGCTGCGGCGCTTTGAAGATCTGCGCCGGCCTGGCGCGGCCGCGCTCGACCTGGGCTGGACAGCTACCGGCGCCCTGGACGGCTTCTTCGAGTTGGGTTTGGGCACTTGGGATGTGGCGGCGGGCGCCTGCCTGGTGCTGGCCGCGGGTGGCCGGGTCAGCGACTGGTCAGGTGGCGATCAGTGGCTGCGAAGCGGGGACATACTGGCCGGGCGGCCCCGAGTGCACGAGGCTCTACTCGAACTGGCCGAGCAATCTTCGCAACGGTAGGTCGACTAGGCTCCGCCACTGCTGGCGGAGCGCCACTGCAGCCGGTACCGAACCCCGCCGGCCAGTACGGGCCAGCGTCCGGCGCTCCAGCACCGCCTGCCGGAAGTCCGCCGCCGTCCGGCCGGGATACTCGGTCAGAGCCCGGCCCAAGTCGTGGCCCCCGAAATGGCTGTCACTGGCGCCGATCAGCGCCCCCACGCGGTCGCCCTGATCGGCACAGAAGCGCTCCAACCGGCGCCGGCGAGCAGCGCCGAGCGGCGCGGTGTGGACAAGCTCGATGCCGTCGAGCCGATGCGTGCGCAGCAGCGCGACGAGTGCTTCGGGCTGGCAGGACGCGAAGTACGTAGGCATGAAGGGATGAGGCAGGATCGCCAAGCCGCCCTGCTCCTGGATGGCGTCGACGGTGGCAGCGAGGCTCTGGCCGCTTTTCACTGGTCTCGCCAGGAACCAGCCGACCAGGTGGATCTGGGCCGGCCAGCGGGTTGTCACTTCCTGCCCGGCGACCACCACCAAGCCCGCCTCCTCACCGCGAGATTGCGTCTCAGGCACCGCGGCCATGGTGTCGTGATCGCAGACGGCGATGAGATCCAGGCCCAACGCCACAGCGGCCCGGACCAGTTCACCCGGCTTGACCATTCCGTCGGAGGCGGTGGTGTGGCAGTGCGGGTCGGCGACTCCCATCTAGTGGACCGTAACCGCCGAATATGAAGCATCCGCCGCCCCAGACATGCGGGCGCCCTCCGGGCGCTGATGCCGGCGTCTCAGGTCCCGGCGCGCCTCGTCACCCATCTTCCGATTGGCTCCTCGTTGCGCCACCCGATCCTTGGCACCGCCCGTCTGGAACGCCGGTCTACGAGCCTGCGGCCTGCTCCACATCCGACGATTACAGTCCACTAGCCAAAGACTGTCTCGGCAAAGCGCTGCACCTCGAAGGGGCCCAGGTCGGTCAGCCCCTCGCCCACGCCGACCATCTTGGTGGGCACCCCCAGTGCCTGCTCGATGGCGACCAGGGCGCCGCCCTTGGCTGTCCCGTCAAGTTTCGTCACGACCAGACCGGTGACCGGCAGCGCCTTGTTGAATCCCTGCGCCTGGACGAGATTGGACTGGCCCAGATTGCCATCCAGGACCAGGAGCGACTCATGCGGAGCGCCGGGCAGCGCCTTGCCGGCCACGCGGCCGATCTTGGCCAGCTCTTGGAGCAAATTCTGCTGAGTTTGAAGCCGGCCCGCCGTGTCCACCAGCACGGCACCGTGCCCGCGCCGGCCGGCGCTCTGCAGGCCATCGAAGACGGTGGCGCCCGGATCCCCACCCGGCTGGCCGGCAAAGCAGGGGACCCCGGCTCGGTCCGCCCAAAGCTGCATCTGCTCGATCGCCGCCGCGCGGTAGGTGTCAGCGGCCACAATCAGTGGGTTGAAGCCGTCCTGCTTCAGCAGGTAGGCGAGCTTGCCGATGGTAGTCGTCTTGCCTGAACCGTTGATGCCGTAGAACAGCACGCAAGAGGGCCGGGCGTCGATGAACAGCCCGCGTGGACGCTGTGACATCGCCGCCGCCAGCTGCTGCACAAGTGCTTGGCGAGCGTCGTCCAGCGTGCGTGGCTTGCGCTGCCTGACCCCGGCCGTGATGCGGGCCGCGAGCGCCGGGCCCAGATCGCCGCCCACCAGCAGTTCGTCCAGCTCGTCGTAGAAGCCTGGTTCGAGAGGGCTGCCGGCGGCCCGCAATCCGTCCTGAAAGAAGCTGCGCGTGCGG
>JALZAW010000483.1 GCA_030948155.1 Candidatus Dormiibacterota bacterium
GCTCTACACCCGGTTCGTCGATGTCTGGGACGCGACGGAGGCACTAGCTCAGGTGCTGGAGACGGGGGCGCACCTCGACCCGCTACACGCCTCGCGGGCGCGCGTTCCTTAAAAACGTGAGCCGGCTACCGGCGAGCTGGCCTGACCCCGAGCCGGCTGAGCTCGTGGGCGACGTCGAAGTCCGGCTCCGGGTAGCGCGGGTCCATCTCCGCCAGGTGGGCATGGACCAGGTGCGCGATCGCGTAGTCACGGAACCACTTGTGGTCGCAGGGCACGACGTACCAGGGCGCGGCCGGTGGCGAGGAGCGTCGCAAAGCGAGGTCGTAAGCCGTCTGGTAGTCCTCCCACTGCGCTCGCTTGTCGATGTCGTCCGGCGCGTACTTCCACCACTTGGTCGGGTCTTCGAGCCGTGCGATCAGGCGCCGTCGCTGCTCGGCAAATGAGAGGTGGAGGCAGAACTTGACGACGGTGGTGCCCTGTGCCACCAGCGCCGCCTCGAAGCGGTTGAGCTCGGCGTAGCGGCGCTCCACCGCCTCCAACGGGGCAAGCCCGTCGACCCTCACCACCAGCACGTCCTCGTACTGCGAGCGGTTGAAGACGCTCACCCAGCCGGGTCCCGGCAGCTCTCTGCGGATCCGCCAGAGGTAGTGATGCCGGCGCTCGATCGGCGTCGGCGCCTTGAAGGACTTGAGGTGCACGCCCTGCGGGTTGAGGCCCGAGAGCAGGACCTTCACCGCCCCGTCCTTGCCGGCGGTGTCCATGCCTTGGAGCACGATCAGCAGCGACTGCGAGCGGGCTGCGTAAAGTCGCTCCTGCAGTTCGGCCACCTCAGCTGTCACCTTCTGGGTGGCCGCTCGGGCGCGCTTCTTGGAGATCCCGGCGGTGTCGGCGGGATCCCGACCGGCGAGGCTGAAATCGGCCTGGCCGGGGGGGACCAGGAGCCGCTCCCTGAGCCCTTTGGCTGCGCTCACAGGCCGTCAGTAGCCCCCGGGGTCCAGTTCTTGGCGATCTCAGCCGAAGCCAACGGCGACAGTCCTCCTCAGCGCGCTCCCCATCGACCCGCTTCAGGCGCGATGATAACCGCAACATGGTGAACGAGGCCTTCGAGGAGCAGTTGAAGTCGGGATACACCGTCAACGAACCGAGCGTGATCATCGGCTCCGCCCTGCTGGACGATGTGCCCTACAACGAGCCGCGGGTCCAGCTGCCGCTGTCGATCATGAACCGCCACGGCCTGGTCGCCGGCGCCACCGGCACCGGCAAGAGCACCACCCTGCAGGTCATCGCGGGCCAGCTCTCTGCAGCCGGCGTGCCCGTTTTCATCGCCGACATCAAGGGCGATCTGTCCGGACTGGCGGCGCCGGGCGACATGAGCAACCCCAAAGTGCAGGCTCGCTGCGAGCAGCTGGCTTGGGAGCCGAACGTGACCGGCCACCCGGTCGAGTTCCTCTCCCTTTCGGGCCGCCTGGGCGCCCAGGTCAGAGCGACCATCAGCAGCTTCGGCCCCATCCTCTTGGGCAAGGTACTGGGCCTCAACGAGACCCAGACCTCGGTCCTCTCGCTGGTCTTCAAGTACTGCGACGACAACCAGCTCCCACTCCTCGACCTGCCCGACCTGCGCACCACCCTTCAGTACCTGGGCTCGGAAGCCGGCAAGCCGATCCTGGCCGAGTACGGCGGCATGTCCTCGCAATCGGTCGGAGTGCTCCTGCGCTCCCTCGCCAACCTCGAGCAGCAGGGGGCGGACGTGTTCTTCGGCGAGCCCGAGTTCGACGTCCGCGAGCTGCTGCGCACCGACGCATCCGGCAAGGGCATCGTCAGCCTGCTCGAGCTCTCCGACGTGATCGACAAGCCGGTGCTGTTCAGCACCTTCATACTCTGGCTCCTGGCGCAGCTGTGGCACACGCTGCCGGAGCTGGGCGACCCGCCGCAGCCGGTGCTTGTGTTCTTCCTCGACGAGGCCCACCTACTCTTCGACGGCGCGTCCAAAGCCCTGCTCCAGCAGATCGAGCAGACGGCACGCCTCATCCGCTCCAAGGGCGTTGGCATCTACTTCGTGACGCAGGTCCCGGCCGACGTGCCGAGCTCGGTCCTGGCCCAGCTGGGGAACCGCGTCCAGCACGCGCTGCGCGCCTTCACGCCCCAGGACGCGGACGCGCTGCGGAAGGCGGTGAGGACTTTTCCCAGGACCGAGTTCTACGACGTGGAGCAGATGCTGCAGTCGCTCGGGACCGGCGAGGCCGCCGTCACCGTCCTCTCCGCCAAGGGCGCGCCGACGCCGATCGTCGCCACCCGCCTCTTGCCGCCGGATTCCCGCATGGGGGCGCTCGACGCGGCCGAGATGCAGCGGATGATCGCGATGAGCCCGCTGCAGGGCCGGTACGCGACGGCCATCGACCGCGAGAGCGCGCACGAGATCATCACGGCCCGCATCCAGGCCGCCCAGGAAGCCGCGGCCACGGTCTCACCGGAGCTGACGGGAACCACCGCAGCCGAGATGGCGCGCACGGCTCGGGAGGCGCAGCGCGTCGCCCGGGAGCAGGAGCGCGCGGCCCAGCAGGCGGCGCGCGACCAGGCGGCGGCCGAGCGCCAGCGCCAGCGCAACCTGGAGACCGGCATGAGGCAGGCAGGCAAGGTACTGACCTCGAGGACCGGACAGGACCTCATCCGCGGCGTGCTGGGAACGCTGTTCGGGGGCAAGCGCTGAGGTGAGAATCGGG
>JALZAW010000484.1 GCA_030948155.1 Candidatus Dormiibacterota bacterium
CAGCGACAAGCTCGATGCCGGGCGCTCCCGCTTCGACGCCGCCCACGAGCTGGGGCACCTGGTCATGCACCACGACGCAGAGCCCGGACGGCAGGCCGTGGAGCGACAGGCGCACCGCTTCGCGGCCGCTTTCCTGATGCCAGCCCAGGCCATCAGCCGGGAGTTTCCGCCCCGTATGAGCTGGCCGGCGTATCTCAGGCTGAAGCAGCGCTGGCGCGTCTCGCTGCAGGCGCTGCTCTACCGTGCCCGAGGCCTGGGGTTGTTGAGCGCAGACGCCTACCAGCGTGCGCAGGTGCAGCTGTCGGCGAGGTGGGGGAGGGCGCAGGAACCAGGCGATCTGGGTCCGCCGGAGCAACCGGTGGTGTTGCAGCGGGCGCTCGACCTCCTGGCCTCTCGGCTTGGGATCGATCCCGCGAGCTTGGCCGACGCCGAGCGACTGTCGCTGGACACTCTCACGTCGCTGCTTGCGGATGTCGTTTCAGATGATGTCCTCAAGCCGGCGGTCCCGGTGGGCTGACCTCGCCCAGGATTCGGCCCGAATCAACGGATAGCCACTCCAGCTCTGGCTCCAGAAGTCGCCCCTGCACACAGCTCAACAGGCTTAGTCGGCAAGCCCAAGTTCGCGCGCCGCACCCTCAGTGCCTGGAGCGTGCCCGGCGGCCAACTGCTGAGGTCGCGCCTTGGCCTCCGCCGGACCAGTGACGAAGCAGGCGAAGAGATTGCTCTTCGAAGTCCTCGTTGGGCTCCTCTGCCGACGGACCGGGCTGCCGAATGGCAAAGACGATGCTGTTCCGCGCCATGTCAGTCGCATGCTCCCGGCGGAACCGTGTGATCTCGGCGGCTCGAACCAGAGGATCGGGAAGGTCGGCGTGAGCGAAATCCAAGACGGCGAGCATGATCCGGAATCGGGCGGCCCAGTCCGGAAAGGTATCCGGCAGCGGCCCGAGCAGCGCCGCCCACGGGTCGTGATCTCTCAACGCCCCCCGCTCGCGCTTGGCGAGCTGGTATCGGCGCGACCCCCCAGTGCCCCGTTCGCGGACGATGCCGGCGCGAGCCATCATCTCCACCGCGTCGGCTACGTTGTCGCGGCCGAACGCCGCACCGGCAGCCAGCTCTGATACGGACAAGAAGCTGCTTGGCTCCCCCAGCAAGAGACGGATGATCTCGGCGCGAGCCGAGACACCCCAGGCGGCGCGCAGCCGGAGCTGGAGGAGAGCGGGTCGGGTCAAATCCGGCAGCGGCGCCCGGTCGCGGGCGAAAGGTGAGACAGCCGACCGAGCTCGCAGGGCTCTGCCCTCACCCGGCCAGTTGGCGTTTGCCTCGCCCCCTACGGTGGCCGCGAAGCCACCAAAGGACTCGGCCAGCTGGGGCGGGAAGTCTTTGAGCAGGTTGCGGAGCCGAACCGCCGAGACCAGGCGGACATTGGCTATGGACCAGTCGAGCGCCTGCTCGAGCAACCGCCGATCCAGCTGCTGGAGGCTTGGGTGATTGGTCGCGATGATCAGCGGCTCGACGTCGACCGCGGTCGCTGGGTGGCGGCGCTCCCAGCCACCAGCCCCGAGCTCGGCCCAGAGGCTCCAGAGGGTGTCCAGGACCAGATCGCGGACCTCTTCTCTATACGACTTGAGCGGCATCGGCGATACCCATGACACGAAGCAGGGCGATCAGCTCCCACCGAAAGCCGTCCGAGGGATCGTGCGTGCGTGCCCAACGGGCGGCTTCGATCAGCTCGTTCTTGGTCGGAGCCAATGCGTTGAGGTCGTGGAAGTGCTTGCTGTCGGGTCCCTGATCCGTGGCCGCGTAGACCTTGAAGCAGATCTGGTCTGATCGAGAAGCCAGGTGAAGGGTCAGCTGACCGAAGCGCCTGATCTCGACTCGCTCAGCAAACCCCTCGGGTAGGCCGAGCTCGAGCAGGGACGCCGGACCCGGATTGAGCCAGTCATGACCAACCCCGAGGGTCTCCCCGACGTCTCGAACGGCGTTGAGCAGGTCGGGGGGCAGCGGGTTGGCTGCAACGTAACGTCTGCCCTCAACCAGAGCCACAAGATCGAGATCTCGAGTCGGACGCTCAAGCAACCCCAGCAGCAGGAGTGCACTTCCACCGGCAGCCACCAGTTCGTAGGAAAGGCCTCGTTCCTGCAATACGTCGCCCAACAGCCTGAGGGCGCGGGATAGTGCCGTTGAATCGAGCATGTGGATATCATATCCTAATAATTAGGAGTTAAGATCCATCCGCCAGGTCGAAGGCATTCTCTGGTAATCGGGAGTCGTAGTTGAACCAGCGTGCCTGCTTCTTGGTTACCGGCCGCCGACGCCCTTTAGCCTCAAACGGATTCTCTCCACGTAACCCGAAACTCCGGCCGCAAGCCACCCAGAACGGGCGGCCGACCGAGAAGCACCATAGCCGCGGCCAGCTGGCTGGAGTTCGCATGCGACAACCAGCTGTCGCGACGACCTGCCGTACTTGGACCTCATTGGCGATTCGGCTCCGGCGAACGGCCTTACTCCGTTTGCGGAGATTGCCCCTGACCGCACGACCTGGAGGGCTCAAAGCGCAGATCCGGGTCCCGGCGCCGCACGATCTGCGCCGGACCTGGATCGGGGACCTGCTCGACCTGGGCGTGGATCTAGCCACGGTGCAGAAGATGGCGGGACACGCCTCGGCCTCCATACCGCCGGCTACGACCGACGGGATAGAGGGGTGCAGCGC
>JALZAW010000485.1 GCA_030948155.1 Candidatus Dormiibacterota bacterium
CCGCAGACGGAGGGGGCGGCACAGGTCGACAGCCTGTTCACCGCCTGGTTCCGCCGTCACCTAACCGGTTGAGGGTGCGCTCAGCGGCGTGAGTCCGAGGACGGGTTCTAGCGGGACTTTCGCGACTTGAGCCCGTTGTGCAGCCCAAGTCGTTCGGCGTGTGGTGAATCCGAGTTGAGGCTAGGTGGTTTGGCTCGGCGTTGACCGTGGCCACGGGCACCACGAAGCGCACCTCCAGCAACGCTCGGCCCGCTGGCTCAACGAGGCCACAACTGCACCATCGAACGGGTGGTCACACAGCTCGCTCGCCGACGCTCCACCGAGGAGCGGCGACTCCGCGGTGGCAGCAAGAAGAAAACACACGAGCGCTAGTTATCGAATGCGTTGAAGCAGTTCGTAAGAAAACTAGCGAGAGGCCGGATGGGCGGAGTGGAACCCATAGACCCGGAGATGCCGGATATGCCCCCAGCGTAAGCATTCGCCAACTAACTTTCGCTCCGCAGCGCAGTCCTCGGTGCTATCGGCAGCCACCTTTATCGACAGCATCGGGACGCCTGCGGTGCCGCGCCGCGTCAGCCGCGCCCCCGTCCGGTCTGACGAAAGAGGAGGTCGCGCAGCCGCTCCGCCTCCTCCTGGGTGAAGCTCCTCAGCTCGTCCACCCAGAAGCTGGTCCGGCGCTCCTGGCAGATCAGGACATCGCCGGCGATGGCGTCGGCCCCGTAGAGCTCGCCGCCGCGACGGTTGAGCGGCAGCCCCTTGCCGTGGCCGTTCTCATCGACCAGCATCACCGGCCAGAGCTCCGGCGCCAGCTGGTTCAGATCGCGCGCCCGGACCACCTCCCAGAGACCGCCGAAGAGCTGGCGGGCTTGCGCTGAAACGGTCCCGCCCTCGCTCAGCTCGCGGGGCACGATCGGCAGCGAATCGTCGGCGGGCACCAGGAGCGTGAAGCTCATAGCCTCAGCCGCGCCGCCGTTCGGCAGGCGCGCCGCCAGCTCCCGAACTGCCGGACGTAAGTGCGCCGGGAGACGTGCTCGCCGATCGAGGCCTCCCACTCGCCGGCCGTGGGCCAGCGCCCCAGCTCCTCACGAGCTCGACGCAGCGTGAGCAGCAGCTCGAGACGGCGCTGCCGGCGAGTTTCTAGCTTTGGGCTCCGCGCATAAGCGCCGGCGGCCGCCCTCATCAGCTCCTCCCAGCCCCAGCGCCGCTTGATCGTGCGCGTGGTCGGGCGGCCCGGCGCCCGGTGTTCCCACTCCTGCTGCTGGGGGTAGCGGCCGTGTTCGGCGATCCAGCGTCGAGCCGCCTCCACGGCCTGCTGGTGGTCGGCCCGCGCCATACCTTTGCAGCCTAGTCATGGGCGCGGACGCTGCGCGGACAATGCCGGCTGGAGTCGAGCTACACCTCGCCCGCTGGAGTCGAGCTGGCCTCTCGCTAGCTTTTCGCCGAAATGCTTCAACGCAGCACATAACTATCGTTATCTGAGCCCTGGCCCCGTTTGGAAGGCGCCCTTAGCAGCTCTCGGAAGATCGCGGACGGGGATGGAGTGGCTAGTCAGCAACGAGGGGAATTTGCCCTAGTTATCTGACACCTTGCGTTGCGGGCGCAACCCAGCCAGGGTGACCGTTACGAGCCTGCGGACCGCGGCCTTGGACGGCAGGCTGCTGGCTGTCGTGAGGGCGTGAAGGCAGTAGCTGGCAAGCTCGTCAGGTGGGACATCATCTCGGAGGTCGCCGGTCTCTGCGCCCTCGATCAGCAGGTCACAGATGAAGGAGCTAAGACGCTGCTGCGCTTGGGCGACGTGCTTACCCCGATGCAGGAGTGCCGCCAGTTCGGTGCCGTGATGCTCATGCTGGATAAGCGCGAAGGCCTCGAGCACAGCTTCGAGCCGCTCGCGAGCTTCACCAGCCTGGTTGCGGACATCGGTGAGCTGTTCGAGGTGGCCGGTGACCTGACGTTCGTGCCAGGCGAAAAGGATCGCTTCGACGTCTGGGAAGTACTTGTACAGCGTCGCACGTCCGATGCCGGTCGCCTCGGCGATCTGCGACATCGTCACCGACGCGAGCCCGTGCTCGGCCACCAGGGCCGCAGCGGTGTCCAGAGTCGCGTCGCGCACGGCGCGGCGGTGCGCTTCGATCGTCTCGTTCCACAGCTTAGGCACCGTCTCTTAGGATACATGCCGACGCGTGCCGGTACACATAGACTTGACGGCGACATAGTGACTCGATAACCTGCCCATCATGAATGATGACCTCGACGACCAAGTGCGACAGGCGGGTCGCAGGGCTGCCCCGCCTGCCTACTCCGACGTCGATGACGCCCGCCTGCGGCCCGACCGCGGATCGCCCCCGAGCACGCCACGCTGGGTCTACGTGTTTGGGATCATCGCGGCCGTCCTGGTCGTGCTGTTTATCGTCCTGCACGTCAGCGGGCATGGCATGGGTGGCCACTGATGACCATGACACCCAGCCTTCGCAAGTTCGCGCTCACCGCGCACGTCACCTGCTCGGTGGGCTGGCTGGGCGCGGTCGCTGGCTTCCTGGCTCTCGCCGTCGCCGGCCTGACCAGCCGGGATGCTCAGATGGTGCGGGGCACCTATCTCGCGATGGATGTGACCGGCTGGTTCGTCATCGTCCCGCTGAGCTTCGCTTCGCTGCTGACGGGGCTCATCTCGTCACTGGGCACCCCGTGGGGCCTGTTCCGCCACTACTGGGT
>JALZAW010000486.1 GCA_030948155.1 Candidatus Dormiibacterota bacterium
CAGGCGCCCGATGCGGGGCGAGAGAAAGATCAGGAAGAGCGAGACTGGCAGACCGCTCAGACCAGCCGCCGCAGCGGAGTAGCCGGCCACGCCCTGCAGGAAGAGCAGCAGGTAGTAGCCGGAGATATAGAGGGCCGCGTAGATCACCAGCGTGGCCACGTTGATAACAGAGAAAGATCGGACCTTGAACAGCGCCAGGGAGACCAGCGGGTGGGGTGTGCTCCGCAGCCAGAGAGGCAGGGCGGCCAGACTCAGGCCGCCCAGCGCGAGCGCCAGCCAGGCCTCCACGGCCTGCCACTGGTGTTCCTGCCCGTAGATGACACCGAACGAGAGCCCGCCGGTGGCGACCGCAAACAGCGCGGCGCCAGTCCAGTCCAGGTGCGCCGAGCTCTCGTCGCGGCTCTCCACGACATGTCGCTGAGCCGCGATGACAGCTATCAGCACCAGCGGCAGATTGATCAGGAAGATCGCCCGCCAGCTGACCAAGTCCACCAGCACTCCGCCCAGGAAAGGTCCGGCCAGCGTGGTCAGAGAGGTGCCGGCTGCCCAGAGGCCGTAGGCGCGGCCCTGTTCCTCGCCCTGGAAGTGGAGTCGGAGCAGCGCCAGCGACCCCGGTACGAGGAAGGCCGCAGCCATGCCCTGCAGCAGCCGGGCGAGGATCAGTGTCTCCATGCTGGGCGCCAAACCGCACAGCAGCGAGGCCGCCCCGAACCCGATCAGGCCGGCCAGAAAGACCCGTTTGCGGCCGTAGCGGTCACCCGCCGCGCCTGCCGGGATGAGCAGGGCGGACATGGCGAGCAGATATCCGTTGTAGACATACGTCTGCGCTTCCAGCGTCCCGAAGAGAGGGCTGCGCAGGTCGTGTCCGATCCGAGCCAGAGCAACGGTGACCACCGTGCCGTCCAGGAAGACCACCCCCGAGGCGAGGATGGTGGCAGCGAGGATCCAGCGGCTTGCCGATCTTCTCTCCCGGTTGGATGCCGAAACCGTGCCGGTGGTCGGCTGGCTCACCAGCCGGAGGTTCCCGGCTCGCCCTTGAAGGGGCCAATCAGTTCGCTTGTGATCCAGCCACCATAGAACCCGCCCGCCTGCGGCAGGACCCGCTCGCCGTCCAGCCGGACCTCGTCGACCCGACCGGGATAGAAGGCAAGGTAGTCCCTAAGTGCCTCGTAGCCGCTCAGCGGCCGGGCGTAGAACCAGGCGGCATTGTTGACACGCCCTTCGGGAAGCACGAGATCGGCATAGCCTGCCTGACCTTTGAACTCGCAGTAGCTGGAGCCGCTTCCGGGCCTGAGCAGATCGGTCCGGACGTCGTCGGGAGGCAGGTAGTAGACGGGCGGATGGCTGGTCTCCAGCACGCGCAGGCTGCGAGCGCTGCTGGCGATCAGGAGGCCGCCGTGGCGGACCTCGACCCGGCGGCTGGAGGGCTCGACCCGGGGCGGCCTCGGATATGCCCAGACCGATTCAGCGGGGACCGTTCGCAGCACCCGGGCTGCACTAGGCTCAGAGGACATGACTCTTGTCGACTCCTTGGAACTGGTGGATTGGCGGCGGCGGATGGGCGACGCCTACCGGGAGAGCTCGCTCGGGGCCTGGCGGGGAGCCCGCGACCAGCTCTTCGGCGGTCATCCGCAGTCTCCGATACCGGCAGCGGACCGGGCCGCATTCCAGGGTCTGCGCTGGTTCCCGCCCGATCCCAGCTACCGGGTTCAGGCGGCATTGGAAGCCGCCGACTCCTCGCCTCTCGAGATCGATACCGGCGGCGACGACGGGGTGATCAGGTACCGCCGGAGCGGTCGCCTGCGCTTCCAGCTTCAGGGCCGAGACTGCTCGCTCACGGTCTTCTCGCTGCAGGGCTACGGCGGCGGGCTCTTCCTGCCCTTCAGCGATGCGACCTCTGGGCGGGAAACGTACGGCGGCGGCCGCTACCTCTTCGACACCATCAAGAACACCGACGCCGGCTGCCTCGACTTTGAGCTCGGGGCGGCCGAGGTCACCATCGACTTCAACTACGCCTACCACCCCTCCTGCCACTACAACGCCCGCTGGGCGTGCCCGCTGGCGCCGCCGGAGAATCGACTGGATGTGGCAGTTCGCGCCGGCGAGCTCAGCTACTCGACAGAGGCAGGCCCCTGAGCCGGTCGGCTGCCAGCCGCCTCGGGCACCTGCCGGGTCGGCCGGACAGACTCTGGCGGTGCGGCCGAAAAGCCCGTCCGGATCTTGGCCGCCCGTGCGGGCCATCTCCGGCGTCGCCTTCTACCACCCCACGAAATCTGTGATTTCGCGGGGACCCCGGTCCTGCGCTCCTCGCTGCGCGTACTCCGAATACGCTCACCGCGGTGCTCGTCGGCTCCTTGGCTCTGACTCACCTGGCCAGCCAAGGCCTCGGCCGGGTTCTCGGCCGCACCTCTAGATGCTTGGCATCGCGCTCGCCTTTGCGGCAGGACTTGTCTCCTTCCTCTCGCCCTGCGTCCTGCCCCTGGTTCCCGCCTACGCGGCCTACCTGACTGGGGAGGTGAATCAGCCCGCCGCAGAGGCTGACGGCAGGGGTTCGGCAGCGCTTCTCACGCAGCGCACCCGCGTGGTGGCCAGCGGCGCAGCCTTCGTCGCCGGTGTGAGCCTTGTGTTCATCCCGACCTTCTATCTCCTGCGTGCGGTTTTAACCCCGGTTCGTGGTGTCGTCCTGCCGGTGGCGGGGGTTGTCG
>JALZAW010000487.1 GCA_030948155.1 Candidatus Dormiibacterota bacterium
TTCTCCGGCTGCCGCCGCCTGGCGCGCGCATCGCCGGTCCGGCCGACATCCCGCGCCAGGGCCGCATCATGCAGGCGCTCAGCGAAGCGGGTCTGCCGGTGCCAAAAGTCATCGCGATGAGTGAGGAGTCAATCATCGACGGCCGTCCCTTCGTACTCATGGCTGCAGTCGACGGCGAGCGCATAGAGAAGGTGGCCGGCCTGCTATCCGACGAGGCGATTGCCCGCGCCGCGATCGAAATTCTCCAGCGGATGCAGGCGCTGCCGCTGGAGATGACTGGCATCGGGCACGAGCAGGCGGTGACGCCGGAGGCGGAGCTGTTCCGTTGGGTGTGGCTGATGAAGCGAGCGCCTGAGGAACTGACGCGGCGGGCACCGAACCTTGCTGAGCTTCTGTCCGCCAACTTCCCGCCAGTTGCTCGGCCGACCTTGGTCCACGGCGATTATCACTTCGGCAACATGCTCTTCAGCGACAAGCGAGTGGTGGCTCTGCTCGATTGGGAAATAGCCGAGCTCGGGCAGCCGCTGCTGGATCTCGCCTGCTTGTCGTTGGCCAGCCGGAAGGCGCGGGCGGGGGCCGGGGTACCGGGCGGTGGTCAGGTCGAGGTGGCCGACGACTCATTACTCGACTGGTACGGCGGCGAGACAGAAGGATACCGGTGGTATCTCGGGCTGACGTACTACAAGTACGCAGCCATATTCGGCTATAACCTGATGCTCCACCGGCGGGGCAAGCGGCTCGATCCGATGTATGAGAGCCGAACTGAGACGATAGTTGAGTTCATCGATGAGGGGATCCGTCTGCTGACTGAAGGAAGTGTCTGATATGCCCTGGGACTTTGAAACAGAACCAGAGTTTCGAGCGAAGTTGGACTGGATGCGGACTTTCATGAAGGAGGAGGTCTGGCCGCTCGAGGTTCTGGTCGACCAGCTAAACGGAGACCGCTTTTGGGCCCTGGTGGGCTCACTGCAGGCTGAGGTCAAGAGACGCGGTTTGTGGGCGACCCACCTGCCTCCCGAACTGGGCGGTCAGGGCATGGGCCAGGTCAAGCTCGGGCTCATGCATGAGATCGAGGGCAGCTCGTTCTGGGGCCCTATGGTTTTCGGTAACAACGCACCTGACACTGGCAACACGGAAGTTCTGGCGCTGTTCGGCACACCCAAGCAGCAGGAGCAGTGGCTCTACCCGCTGCTCGACAAGAAGATCTACTCAGGCTTCTCGATGAGCGAGCCGGAGAATGCCGGTTCCGACCCAGTCAACCTGTCGACCAGCGCCATCCTCGATGGCGACGAATGGGTGATCAACGGACACAAGTGGTTCACCACCAATGGCCTCGTCGCCTCGGTTCTGATAGTGATGGTGGTGACCGACCCCGAGGCCGGTCCCTTTGAGCGCGCCTCGATGCTGCTGGTCCCGACCGAGACCCGGGGCGTTGATTTAGCCCGAAACATTCCGACGATGGGGGATCCCGAGCCGTTTGGCTTCGGCCACTCGGAGGTCTACTACCGGGATGTTCGAGTTCCCCGGGAGAACCTGATCGGGAATCGCGGTGATGGGTTCAAGATCGCCCAGCACCGGCTTGGCCCGGGGCGCATCCATCATTGCATGCGCTGGCTCGGCCAGTCGCAGCGAGCCTTGGACATCATGTGTGAGCGCGCGCTCCAGCGGGAGGCGTTCGGGGGCCCACTGGCCTCGAAGCAAACAATTCAGAACTTCATAGCTGACTCCGCGGCCGAGATGGAGGCGGCGCGTCTGATGACCCTGCGAGCCGCTTGGAAGATGGACAGGTTCGGTCAGCAGGCGGCTCGGCAGGAGATTGGCATGATCAAGTTCTTCGGGGCGGCGGTCTTGCACAGGGTGATCGATCGCGCCATCCAGACCTGCGGCGGCCTCGGTTACTCGGGCGACCTTCCCTTGGAGGCGATGTACCGCCACGCTCGCGCCGCCCGGATCTACGATGGCGTCGACGAGGTGCACAGGCAGACTGTCGCGCGGCTCGTCCTCAAGGACTACGAGAAGCCGCCTGGACTGTTCCCCTCGGACCATATCCCGACCCGGCGTGCCGCGGCGAGGGATCGTTTCGCCGACCTCCTGGACGATGAATGAGTTGGCCACCTGTGGCTGAGGCGCCGCCCCCTGCCGGGGCGGGACAGACAGGACAATCAAGTCGATGAACGATCGCAGCCGGTCCGTCGACGAGGTCCTGACCGCAACCCGGGCCGTCCGCAAGCGGATCGACTTCGAGCGCTCCGTTCCCCGGCAGTTGCTGCTCGAGTGCCTGGAGATCGCTGTCCAGGCGCCGACCGGTTCCAACCGCCCGGGGCTGGCAGCGCGTGTTCGTCTCCGACCCGCGAAGAAGCAGGTCATCGCCCGATTACTGCGGCCGATCGTTCGACGCCTACGCGAACTACAAGGGCGCTGGCTTTCAAGCGGCGCCTCGGATCGTTCTCGATGCCATCACGCACTGGGAGAGCTGGTAGGCGCGGCGCACTGTTCGCCATTTGAAAGTCCGCTCCCAGCCCGGCAGATGCTGTAGGGTCGCGGCGATGAAGGTGGAGGTGGAGGTGGTCTCGCGGACTTTGTCGCTCACTGTGGAGCGCATCGGCTTCCTCACACAGGCAGCAGCGCCCGATGCCGCCAGCTCGGGCCCGGTGGTCGACCGGAACCCCGCCCGCCGCTTCCGATCTCCTCGCTGACGTGGCCTC
>JALZAW010000067.1 GCA_030948155.1 Candidatus Dormiibacterota bacterium
CGAGACCACTGTGCCTCTGGCGCTGACCCGGAGGGGTTCTGGAAGGGGAGGCCCGCCTCCCCTTGCCCTCAGTCGTCAGGTCGTTAGGCCGGGTTCATCCCGGCCGGAACCTCACGTCGGGGTGGACAACCGATGGCGGATTCATGTTGGCCGTCCAGGGCCGAGACCACTGTGCCTCTGGCGCTGACCCGGAGGGGTTCTGGAAGGGGAGGGCCCGCCTCCCCTTGCCCTCAGTTGGCCGTCCAGGGCCGAGACCACTGTGCCTCTGGCGCTGACCCGGAGGGGTTCTGGAAGGGGAGGGCCCGCCTCCCCTTGCCCTCAGTTGGCCGTCCAAGGCCGAGACCACTGTGCCTCTGGCGCTGACCCGGAGGGGTTCTGGAAGGGGAGGCCCCCTCCCCTTGCCCTCAGTTCAGATGCGCCACCCGCTGCTGTTTCAGCCACTCCTCCGAGACTGTGAACTCGACGCGGCCGAGGCAGACAGCGCACCAGATCCGCTCGCAGCGCTCGCAGGCGATGTGCTGGTGATCCTGGCTCAGGTCCAGCTCCATGCTGAAGGTGCCGCACTCGAAGCACTGGACCGGGCACTTCACCGGTTGCTGAACTCCCGCTCGAACTCAGGAAAGTACTGGTTGATCTCGGCCAGGTCGAAGCTGAGCTTGATCTGGTCTGCGCTCTCGTGCTTCAGCAGGAAGTCGAAGGCCTGCCTGACCAGGTGCTCGGGGGCGTCACCCGGCCTGCCCCAGCGCTGGAGGTCCTCCCTGCTGACCCGCACGTTGTGGCGGCCCACCTGATCACCTTCTGAGATCTCGACCACGCAGTCCCAGCCCGCCGCCGTCGGAGAGGCCTCCACCCTGATCATCTGCTCAGCAATCGTAAAGCCGGGCCGGATCCACCGGCCAGCTGAGGAACGGATCGATTTAAGCAAGCCCGGCCCGAAGCTCGCGGCTGGGTTGCCCTCAGTCGCCGAGCAGGCGCGTCTTGAGCTTCCGCTCCGTCGCGGCGCCGGAGCCAGACTGCTCGACGCTGTAGGCGAAGGCGTGGGGGCGGTCGCTGACCGCCTCGACCAGCTCCTGACCGCTGTAGTGCAGGCCGGCGCCGTCATCGGTGGCGTAGCCAAGGGGAAGAACACCTTCGGCGATGAGCCGCTGGAAGAGCGGTCGCCGCTGCGGCTCGGCGTCGTGGTGCACGCCGTTGGCGAAGGGCAGAAAGGCCAGCCCGTTGTCGATCCGGCGCAGGTCGGGTCCGAAGGAGTCGGTAGTGCCGCCCACGTGCCAGCAGATGGAGCCGGCCGAGACCCCGCCCAGCACCACGCCCGCATCCCAGCATTCCCGCAGGATCGGCTCCAGACCGTGCAGCTGCCACATGGCCAGCAGTCCTGCCACGCTGCCACCGCCGACCCAGATGACGTCTTGGGCGAGCAGGTGAGCACGGATGTCGATCACGTTCGGCATGGTGAACAGCGCCAGGTGGGAGACCTGCACCTCTGACCCCACGAAGGCGCCATAGACCCAGGCCTGCTGGACCGGATCGTCGCCCGAGGCGGTGCCGAGATAGCAGAAGCGCGGCCGCTCCGGCCGGCCGGCCAGCTCGAAGGCGAAGTCGATCAGCGGTCCCGGCTCGATTTGGCGCCGGCGCCCCGGATTGAAGCCGCCGGACGTGGCCAGGATGGTGGGCGCGGCCGCCGCCATTCAGCCCCCGCTCAAGGTCGGCTCGTCCTTCACAGCTGCGCAAAAGCCTAACTGCGCCAGACACTAGGTGGCCGTGTTGATCTCAGCCTTGATTTACGAACATTTGTTCGCTAAACTGGGCAGGCCTCCTTCTTCCCCACGTCCTCGCCGGGGGCATCTCCTTCCACAAAGAAGATGCAGAACGAACTCCAGCGAGCCATCGATGCGATCCATGTCCGCTTCGGCGACCAGTCCCTGGTCAGGGCCACGCGCCTCCCGGCGGCCGAGCCCTGGCCGACAGGCATTCCGGCGGTCGACCGGCTGAGCGGCATCGGAGGTTGGCCGCGAGGCCGGATCGGGCTCCTCTCCGGCCGCTCGGGCTCCGGCAAGCTGACCTTGGGGCTGGCCCTGCTGGCCCGAGCCACGCAGGAGTTCGCCCAGGTGGTGGTGATCGACCCCCAGCGGGGCTTCGATCCCTGGACCTTTGCTTCACTCGGCGCTGATCTGGGCAACCTGACCTTGGTCAGGCCGTCGAGCGCGACAGCCACCGGCGAGGCGGCGGTCTCCCTGGCCCGGGCCGGGGCCGGCTGCCTGTTGGTGCTCGATTCCCTCCCTGAGCCGGCCCTGGCGCCGCTTGAATCCGCCGCCGCCCGCTCCGGCTCTGCAGTATTGGCGGTGACTGGAGAGCCGGCGCCACAGGGTCTGGCCTTCGCCTCCAGCTTGAGCCTGAGTTTGCGGCGGACTGACTGGATCTGGGAGCGGGGCTTGCCGGTGGGCCTGCACACCCTGCTCGGCTGCCGGAAGAACAAGCTGGCGGCGCCCGGCGGTGAGGCCGAGCTGGAACTACGGTACGCGCTGGGGGCGCGGCTCTTCCAGGTCCAGGCCGTACGCGAGACTCAGGCTGAGGAGACGAACGTGAAGGAGCTGCCGGCATGGCGGTCTGCTGCTGTCTAGTCCCTGACCTGGAGCTGGCGCTGCATCCGGCTCTGCGCGGCCGGCCGGTGATCGTCAGCCCGGCCGGGGAGCCGGTTCAAGCCTGTTCGCCGGAGGCGCGGAGCGCTGGTGTCATGCCCGGACTGACGCCGGCTCAGGCTGAGGCGCTCTGCCCGGCCGCCACCTTCGTCCAGCCGCAGCCCGAGGCGACGGCCAGGCAGGCCAACCGGCTGGCCAGCGCCCTCTACGACCTGGCTCCGGTGATCCAGGTGCGCCTTGATGGCCGGGTCTGGCTGGGCCTTGACGGCATACCCAAGCTCGGTCCGGCCATCGCCGAGGCGCGCCGGCGGTTGGAGTCGGCCACCGGCTGGAATCCGCGGCTGGGACTGGCCCCCGGCCCCTTCAGCGCTGCTCTGGCGGCAGCTCGGGCCGCGCCCGGACGCGTGCTGAGGATTGAGAGCGCTGCCGCCTTCCTGGCTCCGCTCCCCATCCGAGAACTGGATCTTCAGCCTGAGCAGTTTGAACGCCTGGAGCTGCTGGGGCTGCGCACGCTTGGTCAGCTGGCGGCCATCGGCCCTCGCCGGCTGGAGAGCCAGCTGGGCAAGGCTGGACGGACGGCGGTGCTGCTGGCCCGAGGTGAGGAGCCGCTGCCGCTCAAGCCCTGGCGGCCGGCGGGCGTCATGAGCGCGCACCGCCAGCTGGAGCCACCGGTCGAGGACCGCGAGGCGCTGCTCTTCATCGCCCGGACGCTGGCCGCCGACCTTGCCCAGGAGCTGGGCTGGCGCGGAGCCGGAGCCAAGCGGCTGCGCCTGCGGGTGAATCTGGAGGGGATCGCCGAACCGCTCCTCCGCGAGTCGATTGTGAGGCATCCGCTCTCCAGCGCGGCGGAGCTGTTCGGGCTGGCCGGCGCCTGGATCAGAGAGCTGCAACTGACGGGGCCGCAGGGCGCTGTCGAGCTTGCGCTGGAGGTGCCCGAGCAGGAGGGCGCCGGCCGCCGCCAGCTGCGGCTCTGGCTGGGCGGCGATCGCTCCGCGGAGGAGGTGGAGGCGGCGCTGGAGCGCTTGCAGGAGCGCTTCGGCGCCGAGATGACGCTCAGCGTGCAACCGGCTCTCCTCGCCTCGCCGCTGGTCGCCCAGCGCTTCTCCCTGGTGCCCAAGTGCTCCACCCCGTAATTACTGCCTCGTCTCATCGGCTCCGGGAACCAATGCCCGCGTTAGGGGGCCCGGCCCTTCGTCGTCACGCATCGCAGATGCGCTCCTCCTCGTTCCACCCCTGCCTTGGCCTTGGTCCCCGGACCGGCACCCTCCGGGTGCCTGCCGCGATACGAGTCCGTAATTACGGTGCGGAGCACTAAGTGACGTTCCTGGTCGATCCCCCCCGCGAGCTGGAGGTGCGCACCGATGCGACCGGCCATCCGCGCTGGCTCCAGGCCGACCCGCTGATCGGCGAGGTGGAACCGGTCCAGCGCTGGCTGGCCGAGCTTGACTGGTGGAGCCGGCCCGTCTCGCGGGAGTACTGGAAGGTGCTCTTGGGCGGCCAGCTGCTCTGCGAGATCTACCGCGACCTGGAAGCCGGCCGCTGGTTCGTGGAACGTGTCTATGACTGAGCGCCTCGTGCGCCGTCACACCAACACGGCGGCGAGCTGTTGGCGTTCTTTGCGTCCAGCCCGCCGGCGGGCCTCGAGCACATGATTGACGGCAGCGATTGCCCGGCCGAGGTCGGCATAGGTAAGGGGATGGCCCAGGTATCGAGAGAACCACTCCTCCACCTCGGACCACCGCCACAGCGCAGTAGGCTCCCTCACCACCGGTTCGGGGAAGCCGCCGAGCCCACGGCGACCTTCAATGAGTAGGCGTACGCTCTCCCGGCTCCGGTCGGTGCGCTTGGCGATATCGGACGCCCAAACCAGTTCGTCAGGTTCCACCCGCTCCACCACCAAGCCTGCCACCCCCTCGACTGCTCGAATCGCCTGGACCAGGGTTTCGATGGCGCTGAGTCCGCGCCGAGCACAGATAACTCGAAACAGCCCGTCCTGGCCCGTAACTGTCGAGTCGTCGAAACCAGCTTTGGCAAGTCGATCCAGCGTGGTGACGTCATCCAGCAGCGTGCTCGCCACTTTGAGCTCGAACTCATGTTCACTCACAGGCGTAGGCACCTGTCCACCTCCTTGCGAATTCTCTCCGCATGGTTGCCCGGGTTGGTGGGCGTCGACCAAACCCAGATTTGCGGGCACGCAGCACAGTAGACGACGCCCCAGGCATGACCTCGGCCCGGCCGCTGTTCCACCCGGCAGCCTCGGTTTTCAGCGTATTGGAGAGAAGTTTCCACTTCTTTCTTCGGGTGCCGGGACCGTCCCCCACCTGTTGACACGATACAACAGCTGTGGGCAAGTGTCAGCGGCGAGAAAAGTTGTCCGGTTCTGAGCGGCGCTTAGGCAGGTCGGAGGCTGAAGAAGTCCGCCAGCCAGCTGTCCACCTGCAGCATCGTTTGCGGGCTGGCGAAGCCGATCGAGCCAGCCAGCCTCTCTGTGGCGACTGTTCGCGGTTGCTCTGTCATGACATAGCTCTTTTGGCTCAAGCCGGTGGCACCTTCGAGGGGAATGTGATGGAGCAACCGTCGAAAGACAGAGGTGATGGGCAGAGTCACGACCAAGTCAGGGATGCTCTCGAGGTACTCCCGGCTCGAGATGACCAGCACCGGGCGACGACCGCGCTGCTCTCGACCCCTGGTCGGGTCGAGATCAGCCCACAGGATGTCACCTCGATTCAGTCTCACCGATCACTCCAGGCCGTCAGCGAGAGTCACATCCCAGGCCGCCGCTTCTTCTCGGTAGGCCTTCATCTCGGCGCTCGACAGACGTGCGTAGGCTTCCCGAACGGCCACGAACCGTTCGCGGCGGTCCTGCTCCGCCAAGAGCCCTGCCAGGAACTCAGCGACAGTGTGCCCCTCGGCTCGGGCCTTCTGGGTGATGCGCTCCCGCAGCTGAACAGGCACTTTCATGGTGGTCATCTGGATCACGTTGCTCATATCGTAAGTATGACCTAGTTGGATATCAGTGGACTCCTTTCTTGTCGCTAAAGCCGCTAACCAAAGGCATTCTCAGATCGTATTTGCGCAGCCCAGAAGCTGGCAACAGTGGTTGTGAAGATCTCCCCAGCCGCTGATGGCCGGTGGCTTCGCCGAAGCCGACCGTCGCCATGAATCCCTACGTCGAGCTGCACTGCCACTCCAACTTCTCCTTCCTGGACGGCGGCTCCCACCCCGCCGAACTGGCCGGGCGGGCTGCCGAGCTGGAGATGCCCGCGCTGGCGCTGACCGACACCGGCGGCGTCTACGGCGCCGTCCGCTTCCTCAACGCCTGCCGCCAGGTCGGCGTGCGGCCGATCATCGGCGCCTGCCTGGAAGTGGACGGCCAGGACGTCACCCTGCTGGCGCGCACTTTCGCCGGTTACTCCAACCTCTGCCGCCTTCTGAGCCTGGCCCACAAAGACCAGCCCAAGGGTGAGGCTCGCACCACACTCGCCGCCCTGAGCGGGCTTTGCCGAGACCTCTTCATCCTCACCGCCACCGACGAGGAGGCGCGACTCCGAGAGCTTCAGGAGGCACTGGGTAGAGACCAGGTATTCGTCGAGCTGCAGCATCACCTGCGCCCGGAGGACGACTGGCTCCTGGCCGGCCGGGCTGAGCTGGCCCGCCGCTGCCGGGCGCCAGTCGTCGCCACCAACGACGTCCGCTACCACGATCGCTCGCGCCGGCCACTCCATGACGTGCTCGCCGCCATCCGTCATCGCGCCACGCTGGAGACCGCTCGCCACCTCCTGCCGCCCAACTCGGAGCGCGTCCTGAAGGGCGGGGCCGAGCTGCGACAGCTGTTCAAGGGCCAGGAGGAGGCGCTGGCCGCGACTTGGGATGTGGCCCAGGAGTGCAGGGTGGACCTGGACTTCCGCCGGGTTCGCTTCCCCGGCTATCCAGTGCCGCCCGGGGAGACGCCCTTCAGTCACCTCTACCAGCTCGCCCAGCACGGCGCCCGCCGGCGCTATCACCCCATCACGCCGGCCGTGGCGCGCCGGCTGCAGCGCGAGCTGGAGGTCATCGAGAAAACAGGTCTGGCCGAGTTCTTCCTCATCAACTGGGACCTGATGCGGTTCGGCAGGGAGCACGGCGTGCCCGGCCAGGGCCGGGGCTCGGCGGCTGACTCGATCATCGCCTACGTGCTCGGCATCACCCGGGTGGATCCGATCGAGCACAACCTGCTCTTCGAGCGCTTCCTGCATGAGGAGATGACGAGCGCGCCCGACATCGACATCGACTTCTCCACCGAGCACCGCGAGCAGGTGATCCAGTACGTCTACGACAAGTACGGCTGGGATCGGACCGGGATGGTCTGCAACGTAGTCACCTTCCGGCCCCGAATGGCGATCCGCCAGGTGGGCAAGGCGCTCGGCTTCCCGATCGATCTCATCGACCGCCTGGCCAAGGGCGTCGACCGCTGGTTCGAGGAGAACGTTGACACAGTCATCGACACTGCGGGCGCTCCGCCCGAGCGGTTCGATTCTTCTCTCTGGCAGCACTTCCGGCGCCTGGTCCAGGAGGTGCAGGGCTTCCCCCGCCACCTCTCCATCCACGTGGGCGGCATGCTGGTCACTGGCGAGCCGCTGGTGGACATAGTGCCGGTCGAGCCGGCCACCATGCCGGGTCGGGTGGTGGTCCAGTTCGACAAGAACGACATCGAGGATCTGGGCCTGATCAAGATCGACATGCTGGGCCTGCGCACGCTCTCGGTGGTCGCCGAGACGCTGGAGCTGATCGAGCGTTCGGGCCGGCACCGGCCGGATCTGGACGAGCTGCCGCTCAACGATGCCGAGGTCTACGAGATGTGCAGCCGGGCCGACACGATAGGCGTCTTCCAGATCGAGTCGCGGGCGCAGATGATGACGCTGCCCCGCATCAAGCCGAACTCGTTCAACGATCTGGTGGTCGAGGTGGCGATCATCCGGCCGGGTCCGATCCAGGGCAACGCCGTCCATCCCTACATCCGGCGCAAGCAGGGTCGGGAAGCCGTCACCTACCCGCATCCGCTGCTGGAGCCGGTCCTGCGCGACACGCTCGGGGTCATCCTCTACCAGGAGCAGATCCTGGAGATAGCCATGCAGGTGGCAGGCATGTCACCGGCAGGCGCCGACCGCTTCCGCCGAGCCATGACGCGGCATCTGAACCGGGTCGAGATGTCGTCACTGGAGGGCGACTTCGTCGATGGCTGCCTTCGCAACGGCGTTCCTCGAGAGGTGGCCGACGAGCTCTTCGCTGCCGTGCAGGGCTTTGCGGTCTACGGCTTCTGCCGCTCTCACGCGGCAGCCTTTGCCCGCACCACGTATGAGACGGCGTGGCTCAAGCTGCACCACCCGGCCGAGTTCTGCTGCGGCCTACTGAATAACCAGCCGATGGGCTTCTATCACCCGAGCGTGCTGGTGGAGGATGCCAAGCGGCACGGGGTGAAAGTGCTGCCGGTGGACGTGAACGAGTCGGCCGAAAGCTGTCTGCCGGTGCCCGTCGAGCCAGGCGAGGCTCCGAGCTTGCGGATCGGCTTCAACTACCTGCGCGATCTGGGCGAGCCGGGGCGGCTGGCGATAGTCCAGGAGCGAGATAGCGGCGGCCCCTACCGCTCCCTCGACGACTTCCTGGAGCGGCTGCGCGGCGGCCCCCTCAACCCAAAGGCGGTGCGCAACATCGTAATGGTGGGCGCCTTCGACGCGCTGCACGACGTCACGCGGCCCGAAGCATCTCCCCGCCGGGCTCTGCTCTGGGGCTGGCAGGAGCGCTGGGACGGCCGGGGCCTGCGCCGCAAGCTCGAGCAGCAGTCGGAGCTGCGCCTGCCCGCCGCCGCTCCCCCACTGCCCAGCTTGAGCGAAGAGGAGGCCACCCGCCTGGAGTACCGCATCGCCAACATCTCCACCGGCCGCCATCTCATCGAGTTCCACCGGGAGCAGCTGCAGGCGCTGGGCGTCCTGATGTCAAGCGAAGCGCTACGGCAGCCGGCCGGCCGCCTGATCAGGGTGGGCGGGCTGGTCATCACCCGCCAAGCGCCGTCGACTGCCAATCAGATCCGCTTCTTCACCCTGGAGGACGAGCGGGGCCACGTCAATCTGACGATCAAGCCTGAGGTGTACCAGCGTTACCGCCGGGAAGCCTCGGCACCGGTGCTGGTGGTGGATGGCAAGGTCCAGACCCAGGACGGCGTCTGGTCACTCCTGGTGACGAAGATCGCCGCCCTGCCCGGCGGCAGCAGGGAAACCTCCCACTCGCACGACTACAAGTAGTCCACCCAACGCAGGAAGCTGTCGAAGAGCAATTAGTGGCCTGGGCGCCGGGTGGAACAAGCGTGGTTCAACCTCGGCGATTGACACGTGTAGCCACCCCGATCAACAAGGCAACATATAGGATCGCGATTGCCCCCGCAACAACTGAGAAAGAGACGATCACGACCGATCCTATTTGCCAAGCGACATATCCTAGTCCGGCTGCGATGAGGGCAAACTCTACTGCCAGTTTCAGCAGCCGTCCCTTGGTCCATATTTTGGTAACGTCAGGGCGCCGCCCGGCCCTGACGTCGTCCCGCGCGTTTAGCAGAGCACGGTAGGCCGCTTTCTGTGCGGGCACCCTCCAAAACAACACCGCTACCAAGGCGACTGCTACAGCGAGCGCAGTCACGATGCTACCTACGTCGGTCACTGCTGTCCTTCCCTGCGGTGGCGATTTCGGAGTCCCTTACCGTCATGATATGCGTGAATCACCATTTCACGAACCACCACGACCGTTGCCAGCGACGTCAAAACCAGATCGGTGCCACCGTTGCTTCCGCACACGAGACTACTCGTACGGTTGCCAGAAATGAGTTGATTAAATGCCACCACGGCTTCTGATCTATGCAGCCCCACGAGACTGGGATTGCTTGCTGCCCAGACCGCTGGCTTGCTTCTCACAAAAGCCTCGCTGTGACTCTCGCCCTGGCTGACGAAGGTGCCAGACAGCTGGCTGGCGCCGTGTGATTGTGGAAGCGAATAGCCAGCCTCTCTGCCCTCATACTGAGGCAGCAATGCCGCTCGATCCCCAGGCCGCCGCGTATCTTCGCCGCCAGGCGGAGCTGGGGGTTCCGGCCACGTCGGAGCTCACGCCGGCCGAAGCTCGCCGGCTGATGGAGGAAGGGACGGCCGTGAACTGGGGCGAGTTGGAACCGATCGCCCGAGTGCAGGACACACTTGTCGCCGGCGTCCCGAGCCGGACTTATGAGGCCGAGCCGGACAAGGCGGCGCCGATTCTGCTCTGGATGCACGGCGGCGGCTGGGTGTGCGGCTCGCTCGACACTCATGAGGGCCTCTGC
>JALZAW010000488.1 GCA_030948155.1 Candidatus Dormiibacterota bacterium
GGGTCAGGCGCAACCGGCGGGCTAGCGGCCCGTGACGAGGGAAGCTCGCAGAGTCGAAGGCCGCCACGGCGCGGATTCCGATGGACGACCTCGGGGACCGCCGTGTGGCGGGCCTGATGGCGTCCCTGGCCCGCTCTAGGGCGGGGACCAGCTCGCTTGGATGCGAGCTTTCATCGTCAGGACTCGACGGCTCGAACCAGGACATCGGGCCTCGTGCAGCCCCTCGCTGTGGTCCAGCGGCTCCGTTCTTCTTTGCCCACTGGTATGTCGCCAGCGGGCGCCGATTGCGCCGCTAGCGGGCAGCGGCCATGGTGACGGATTCCCTCCAGGCACGCTTATGGCGCCGATCTGTCGAGCCCGCACGCTGCTCGCAGTCAGACGCTGCCCTCGGTGGCCTCTGGACGCGCCCTCTCGGATCCATCGGCCCGGCGCTGCTGGCGCTCGGCCCGGATCTGCTGCATCGGCATGTGGGAGCGCACAGGCGGCACCCGCTCGAAGTTGTAGGGCGGCGGCGGCGAACTCGTCGCCCACTCCAGCGTGTTTCCACCCCAAGGGTCGTCGCCGGCCACCTCGCCCCGCTTCCAGCTGATGACCAGGTTGTAGATGAAGATCAGCACCGAGACCGCCACCAGGAAGGAGGCGATGGTAATGAACATGTTGGTCGCTCCCCAGCCCTCCTCGCCAAAGCCGCCCGGGTAGGTCACGATGCGGCGGGGCATGCCCTCCAGGCCGAGCGTATGCATGACTAGGAAGGTGCCGTTGAAACCGATGAAGACCGTCCAGAAGTGCCACTCCCCGAGCGTCCTGTTCAGCATCCGACCGGTGATCTTGGGGAACCAGTAGTAGACGCCGGCGAAGATCGTCATCACGCTGCCGCCGAAGAGCACGTAGTGCAGGTGGGCGACCACGTAGTAGGACTGGTGGAGCTGGGTGTCGACGGGCACCGAGCTCAGGTAGACGCCGGTGATGCCCCCGATCAGGAAGGTGGCCATGAAGCCGAAGGCGAACTTCATGGGCAGCGTGAACTCGACCGCGCCGCGCCAGGCGGTTGCGATCCAGTTGAAGAACTTGATGCCCGTCGGGACCGCTATCAGCATCGTCATGACCATGAAGAAGGTCTCGATGTAGATGTTCATCCCCACCGTGAACATGTGGTGGGCCCACACCGCCATGGAGAGGAAGACGATCCCAAACAGCGCGGCCACCATGGTGCTGTAACCGAACAGGGGCTTGCGCGCGAAGACCGGAATGATCTCGGAAATCATGCCGAAGCCGGGCAGGATCATGATGTAGACCTCGGGGTGGCCGAAGAACCAGAACAGGTGTTGGTAGAGCACAGGCCGGCCCTGGGTGGTGAAGAAGTTGGTTCCAGCCTGGCGGTCGAGCTCGAGCAGGATCAGGTCAGCCGCTAGCGGGGCGCCTACGACCAGGAGCAGGATCGAGGTCGAGATCTGCGCCCAGACGAAGAGCGGCAGCCGAGAGAGCGTCAGGCCGGGCGCGCGCAGGGCCACCACCGTGGCCAGGAAGTTGGTCGAGGCCATGATCCCGCTGACGCACCAGATGGTGATGCTGACGGCCCAG
Organism: Candidatus Dormiibacterota bacterium; assembly: GCA_030948155.1. Lineage (GTDB taxonomy): Bacteria > Chloroflexota > Dormibacteria > Dormibacterales > Dormibacteraceae > Dormiibacter. The sequence continues at coordinate 1,582 of JALZAW010000488.1, forward strand.
AGGTCGGTGCCCAGGCCCGGGTTGAAGGCCTTCTCGGTCAGAGGCGCGTAACCCGTCCAGCCCGCGTTCAGGGCTCCTCCGGGGACGAAGAAGCCGAGGTAGTAGATGAGGATCGAGAAGGGGATCAGCCAGAAGCCGAGCAGGTTGATCCGCGGGAAGGCCATGTCCCGGGCGCCGATCATGAGCGGCACCATGTAGTTGGCGACCCCGGTTAGGAAGATGGTGACGAAGAAGAAGATCATCGTGGTGCCGTGGGCCGAGACCAGCTGGTTGTAGGTGCTGGCGTCGATCACCTTCTCGTTGGGCTGAGAGAGCTGAATGCGGATCACCAGCGCGAAGAGGCCGCCGATCACGAAGGAGAGGAGGCCGGTGGTCATGTACATGATCCCAATCAGCTTGTGGTCGGTGGTCGTCAGCCAGAGGCTGATGGGCTTCAAGAAGGTGTCGTCGTAGTCCTTGGGGCGCGGCGGCGCTAGGGTTGCCACTCACCCGATGCTACGCATGCCAGCTGGCAGGGGTGGCGCTTGCCTCCCCCATGCAAGCTGATGATCTGGCCAGGACCGGACATAGGATTTCACTGCGCCGACACAGGGCAGGCCGAAAGCCATGCTGCCGACGATAACGGGGGTGCGGATAGCATCCCAAGCCCACCGAGGGATCGTGCCGAGCAGACCTGACGCCGCCAAGCCGCAGTCTCAGGGTCTGTCGGTGCGCCGGCTTCTAACTGGCGCTCGTAATCAGAGTCGAAGAGGCGTGAGCGCACCTGGCTGGCCAAGCCGGAGGGTCCTCATTTCTCCTGCTTGCGAAGAGTCCCCAGAGACACCAAGAACACTACCATCGCCGCCGCTACCGCCAGCGCTAACCAGTACTGGCCCAATCCGGCTAGCCAACCAGTGGCCACGACGACAAGCGCACTCGCAGCCGTCAGACCAAGTTGGGAGCGGCCTCGAAACCAGACCGTCGCTGCGGCAACAACCAGACCGAGGCTCACCACCACGCGAGTCACCGCCTGCGGTGAGACCCAAAAGAGCCCCGTCACTTCGGCAACTCCGCTGGCGGTCACGGCGAGCAAGAAGAAGGCGGCCATCGCCAGGCGCCGCCCTGAAAGGCTCCTTTCG
>JALZAW010000489.1 GCA_030948155.1 Candidatus Dormiibacterota bacterium
CAAGTGTTATGAGATCTCCAGTTATTGTGCACCCTCGTCGGTGCTGTGACTGAGCCCGCGCCAACTCTCCTGTCGTTTCCCACCAAGTCGGTGGCCACCATTCCTCCATTGACCGGTCCCGACGCCGTGACGGAGGACCGTTTGCCCTCGCCGGCGCCCTCAGCGCTCGATCGACTAGATCTCAAAGCCTCCGCCTCCCTTCTTGGAGTCCTCTGTGGTTCTGAAATAGCTGGTGTAAAAGCTGGTTTTCGTCACCTATCCGGCCCTGCTAGGTTTCTGCTGCACAAATGTTCGAGATTGAGCAGCGGGAGCGACTGGCAACTCCTGGTGCGGCGACTACTGCCTGGCTTCGATCTTTGGTGGAGCTGGCGGCAGAGCGAGCGGACAGCGCCCCGTCCGCCTTCCGGTGAGCCGGAGCAGGAGGACCGGGTCCAGGAGCGAGAGCCGAACCGGCAATGAGCTTCCATTGAGGCGAAGCCGGTCGCACAGTCGGTCGGGGTCGCCCTCGCCGTCGGAACGGCCTTCGTGGCGATGAACCAGCTCGCACGATAGTGGCGGGGCAGGCGACGCTCGGGACATGGCTCAAGGTTGTACTCACTTTTCTGCTTCCGTTCTGCGTATCCAACTACGGAATTCTGGCGGCGAGCCACCGCGACCGCGGCGGGCTTGATGGGAGGTCATGAACATGACAACACGCTTCACGAAGCTCGTCGGCTGCACGTTGCCTGTCCAGCTAGCGGCAATGGGCGGAGTCGGCACCGCGGAGCTTGCGGCCGCCGTGATCACCGCGGGCGGTCTCGGTATGGTTCCGGCCGGCACGCAGCCCGCCGACGGAGCCTGCGGCGTCAACTTCCTGATGCCGTTCGGCCCTTCACTGGAGGACATCGCGGCGGCCGCCGGTCAATGCGGGGTGGTGGAGTTCTTCTATGGGGATCCCCGTGCTGACGTCGTGTCGGCGGCCCGTCGCGCCGGAGCCGTGACCGGCTGGCAGGTGGGGTCGGTTGACGAGGCGGTCGCGGCAGAGAAGGCCGGGTGCGACTATCTCGTAGCGCAGGGCACCGAGGCAGGCGGCCATGTGCGCGGCAGCTTGTGCCTCGATGAGTTGCTGTCCCAGGTGATTTCATCGGTGCACATTCCGGTGGTCGCGGCCGGCGGGATTGCGACGGCGGAGCGCACAGCCGCGGTCATCAGGTCAGGCGCGGACGCTGTACGAGTGGGCACTCGCTTTGTGGCATCGCCCGAGTCCGGGGCGCATCCCAGCTATGTGCGAGCGCTGCTGGCGGCCGGCGCCGAAGACACCGAGCTGACCGAATGGTTCGGTGACGGTTGGGCGAATGCGCCCCATCGGGTGCTGCGATCGTCACTGGCTGCAGCTCAGAGGAGCGGCTGGCACGAACCGACGCCTCCGTACCGTGGCGTCGACCGCGACCCCAATGAGATGCCGATGTACGCCGGCACGGGGGTTGGCGATGTCGTTCGCAGCGAGCCGGCAGCCGAGGTCTTGGCAGATCTGGTCCGTCTGCTCTGATCGACGCGAGGCCGAGAACGGCCGCTGGTGCTACGCGTCGTTGCGGAGCTCACAAGCTCTCAGCGTCTCACGAGTCAGTCCGAGCTTCCGACTTGTGGGCCGTCCCGCGGCGGTTCCAGCAGCGTCACCGTGCCAAATCGACCAGGAATGGAGTTCGGAAATCGACCAAATAGCGACCCCAACTGGTTGATCGCAGGACACGACGGCCGGCCGGATGTGCCCAGCCGACGAAGACCGTCTCCCTCAGCGGCTTGACCCGGGCGGCCCAGCCGAGGTCCGCGAGGCTACGCGCCAACCTTACGATCAAACCGCCTCGGCCACTATCAGGCCCGCCGGACCAGCCAGCGGTCGCTGGTCAACGATGCTCCAGCCCGTTTCGGCAAGCCAGCCCTGCAGCTCGGCGGCACTGTAGACGTCGCCGCCCGCGATGACCAAGAACTCGCCCGCCATCAGCGCGGCAAACAGGGGCTGGGTATGGCTGGGGTCGGTCCAAAAGTCGACTAGAAGCGCTCTCGCGCCCACCTCGACAGCCTTCCGCAGCCTCCCCAACAACTCTCGGTTGACCTCCGGCTGAAAAAGATGGATGACGTTGGCGATAAGGAGCAAGTCGTTCCCGGCTGGTACCTGGTCGCGCAGGAAGTCTCCCTCCACGATCCTGATGCGATCGGCCACTGGATTGCCGGCGAGCACCTGCAGGGCGACCCCTGCGACGGCGGGGAGCTCAAAGAGGGTGCCTTCGAGCCAAGCGTGCGCGGAGAGCACCGCGACCAGGAAGGATCCAGTGCCGCCACCGACGTCCAGAAGGCGGTGGTGACGGCCGAAGTCATACCCGGCGGCTAACGACCGGGCGGCAGCCGCGGTCAGCGCCTGCACGCCGACGCTGAAGACCCGCCGCTGTGCCTCGGTTAGATGCATCCCCACCCCGGTTCCGTTGCGAGTGGCAGCCTCGAGGCTCATCCAGGCGGGATAGCTGATCTGATCCCAAAAGCTCAGGAAGGGGCGCAAGCCCTCTTCGGGGCCGCCCGCCAGGAAAGATTTCGCGACCGGTCGATTGGCATAGCCAGCCTCGGCCTTCTCGAGGAAGCCGAGGGCGACCATCGCGTCGGCGAGAATGCGTGCTGATCGGGCCGGGAGGCCGCAGCGCTCAGCCAGCTGAGCCAGGGTGAGGGG
>JALZAW010000490.1 GCA_030948155.1 Candidatus Dormiibacterota bacterium
ACCGGAGGCATCACATCCCGCCATCCCGCTTTCTAGCAGGGCGTTGAAGAATCGACTAGCGGGTGGTTCGGGAATGTGACCGGTGCGCGGTGGGTCTGCCAACGGCATCGGCGACGCGCGCGAGCGCGATCGTCGTCCGACTTCAGCGCTTAGTCGTGACGGCTCAGGTGCGGAGCCGCAGGCTGCTTGGCACTGACGCCAGCCTCTCCGGCTCAGGTAGGCGGCGGTGAGTTGGCCTCGGCAGCCGGGACCGGCTCAGCCGCTACGTCGGCCGGACGGATGAGGTAGAGAACCGCGACCACGACGACCCAGACAAAGAATATGAGGTAGACCAATTGGGCGAGCGGAGGCACAGCCATGGCCAGGCCGATGACGAGGGTGGACCAGGTCAGCCAGCGCGGGAGCGCGGTCGCCCGCAGCCCCGCCACGCCAAGAGCTACCAGCGCCGGCGCCAGCAGCACGTTGTTCGCGTACATCTCCTGAGCGACGTCCCGGAGTCCGGCCAGCGCCTGGGCGTCGAGCCCACGCTTACCGGAGTCGAGGACGGCCGTCCAGACACCGTTGGTGGCGAGTTCCACCGCCGCCCAGGCGACCGCGGCTGCTAGAGCCAGCGTGAGCAGCCACGACGTCCCGCCGGACCGTCTCAGCACGTCGCAGAGCCAGGCGAAGAAGAACAGGAAGACGAGGTGGCCGATGGCTTCGACATCTATGCCGACCGCAAAGCGGGTGGAGTCGGTACTGGCGGCCCAGCGGGCAACTGCCTGTGGAGACGCCCCTATGTCGGGATAGCCATGAATGAATATGCCGGTGAAAATGACAACCCAGCCGGCGATCCCGCACGCCGGCCAGAGCCGAGCCCACATAACGCGAAGCACTCTAATGCCCTCTAACGAATCGCGCTCAACTTCTTAAGTCAGTCACGCGTCCTCGATATACCTCGCCCGGTGCCCAACACGACTTGACGGTCAAGCCAAAGTAGCCATTACGGAACTCGGTTGCAATGCCGATCTACCAGGCTGATTAAATAGCTTCGCGCGCGTGCGCGTGCGCGCGCGAGGCTCTAGACTTCCGGCAACCGCTTCCCACGTCCGTCCTGCTCACGTCCTGGAGGCCTCCTGCATGCGCGGTTCCACAGCTCGCCAGCTCTCGATGCTGAGCGCGGTCACGCCCGACGAGTTGGTCCCGGCCGTCCATCCCATCCGCCGGATTCGGCCCATGGTCGAGCTGGCTCTCGACAGCTTGGCGCCCACCTTCGATGCCATGTATGCGGCCGAGGGTCGCCCCTCGATCCCGCCCGAGCATCTGCTCAAGGGCTGCCTTTTGATGGCGCTCTATTCGATTCGCAGTGAGCGTCAGTTCTGTGAGCGGCTGCAGTACGACCTGCTCTTCAAGTGGTTCTTGGGCCTGAACGTGAGCGATGACGCCTTCGACCACTCCAGCTTCGCCAAGAACCGCCGCCGCTTGCTCGACCACGCCGTCTCCCGAGCCTTCTTCGAGGCGGTGCTGGTGCAGGCTCGCCAGCAGCACCTACTCTCCAATGACCACTTCACGGTCGACGGCACCCTGCTCGAGGCCTGGGCTTCGCTCAAGAGCTTCCAGCGCAAGCCCAACCTGGGCGGCCAGCGGAAACCGAAACGGGGCCGCAGCGGTGGTGGCCCATCCGGCGCCGCCGGCGGCGGACGCAACCAGGAAGTGAACTTCCGAGGCGAGCGTCGTTCCAACGAGACCCACTATTCGGCCACCGACCCCGATGCCCGGCTGGCGCGCAAGGGCAACGGCCGCGAGGCCAAGCTCAGTCTGGCCGGGCACGTCCTGATGGAGAACCGCAACGGGCTGGTGGTCGACGTCGAGGTCAATTCGCCGAGCGGCACGGCCGAGCGGGAGGCCGCGCTCAAGATGCTCCGCCGCTACCGGAAGGGGCAGCGGCGCCTCACTCTCGGCGGCGACAAGAGCTACGACACCCGCGACTTCGTCGCCGGCTGCCGGGACTTGAAGGTCACGCCCCACGTCGCCCAAAACCAGAGTGGCCGCCGCAGCGCCATCGACGGCCGGACCGCCACCCAGCTCGGCTACCTGGTCAGCCAGCGCATGCGCAAGCGGGTGGAGGAGATCCTCGGCTGGTGGAAGATGGTCGCCGGTGGTCGCAAGCTCCGCTACATCGGCATCCAGCGCAACCAACTCTGGGCCGAGCTCACCAGCGCCGCCTACAACCTGGTCCGGATGGCCAATCTGTGCCCGGTTCCCGCCTGAGGCCACAAACCAGGCCTTAAGGGCCGCTTTCAGCAGCGGGAAAGCGCCCGATATTGGGCTCTCACGCGTCGCCGACGCCGTTGTCAGACCCATCGCGCTCCTGTCACGTTCCCGAAGGACCCGCCAGTCGGTTCTTCAACGCCCTGCTAGACCAGCCCTTCGGGCGCCAGCGACGGCTGGGGAGTTAGTGCATTGACTCCCGCGTCCGGTTTCGGGTGACGCAGCCTCGGGAGGATCATCATCGAGTCTATTACAGATCCTCTTCGTGAGGGAGCCTCGCTGTCATGCCACGACCAGCATCCAGGTTCCGGGACACGGGAGGGGCAGGCCAAATCGACGGCCGCAATGTTTGTGGACTAACAGAGGACGGCGTGGGGAGAGACTAGGCTGGGAATCAGCGAATTAGTGTACACGGAGGGATTGTCGTGAGCAGGAATTCAGACTCGT
>JALZAW010000491.1 GCA_030948155.1 Candidatus Dormiibacterota bacterium
GCGGCCCTGGCGTGGCTGGGGCTGAGCCGGTGGCCCCACCGTCTCAGCCCTACACCGACTCCGGAACCCTCAGGTGCCGCCGCAGACCGATGAGGGAGGCGGAAGCGCCCAGCACGATGCCGACCATCAGCAGGATCAGCCCCGCCGCCACGCCAGTCGAGACAGTGAATCCGGGCACCAGCGCGCCCAGCCGATTCGAACCGCCCACGGTTGCCCCCACCCCGGCTGCGACCGCAACCAGCAGGCCGGCGATGAGGCCGGCAATACCACCCGTGAGCGCTCCCTCGAACAGAAAGGGGCCACGGATCATCCAGTTGGGCGCTCCCACCAAGCCCATGATTGAGATCTCCTCCCGCCGAGCATGGAGGGCGCTCTGAATGCTGTTGGAGGTGACCAGAACCGCCACGAGGCCGAAGATGGCGAGGAACGCGCCACCTCCCACCGCAAGATAGGTCAGCGCGTTCTGCAGCCGGCCGTAGGCGCCGGGATCATAGGAAGTCGGTTGGACAGGATCGATCCCCTTGTCCTTGCTGACCGAATCCGCGACCCGCGACACGTCCTCCACGCGCTTCAGCTTCACGTCGAGGCTGGCCGGAAACGGGTTGCTGCCGGCGCCGGTGGCCAGATCGCCCAGGCCCGGCCGGTTCTGCGCTTTCTTCAGCGCGTCAGCCTTGCTGGTGTAACTGACCGACCGCACCCGGCTGTCGGCGCTGAGCTTTACCCGAAGCGCTGTCACATCGGTGGAACTGGCGTCGTCACTCAGGTAGACGTGCAGCACGGCCGCGTCGGAAGACTCCCTGTCGGCCAGCAGGTGGAGGGCGAAGCCGCCCAGGCCGACGACGCCGGCCAGGATGAGGAGAAGGGTCATGGAAATCAGAGCGGGGGCCGTGGCTGCCAGATTTCTGACCCAATTGAGGGCCGCGCCAAAAAACAGATGGTGGAGGACGTTCCGCATGACAGTCAGGTAGACCGTCCGCCGGGGGAAGGGCGCTTTCAGGACGATTGGGCCCATCCCAGCTTTCCTACCCTGCCAGCCGGCTCGTCGCGCACCAGGCGACCGTTGACAAGTGTCAGCGTACGCTGCTGCCGGCGCCTGACGATCTGCAGGTTGTGAGTGGCGACCAGCACGCCGGCGCCAAAACGAGCGATGTCAGTGAAGAGATCGATGATGCTGACACCTGTTTCCAGGTCGAGATTGCCTGTCGGTTCGTCGGCGATCACGAGCCCAGGCTGGCGAGCTATCGCCCGCGCGATCGAGACCCGCTGCTGCTGGCCACCTGATAGCGCCAGCGGATAGTCCCCACCTCGATCGCCCAGCCCCACAGCTTCCAGTGCGTCGAGGGCGCGATCGCGAGCCTGCTTGTCGGAGACCTTGAGATCAGTCACCTGCAGCGCGAACACTATGTTCTCCAGCACTGTCAGGCGAGGCAGCAGCTTGAAGTCCTGGAACACCACCCCTACACGGCGCCTGAGCGCCGGAATCCTTCCGGGCTTGATCCTGTGCGCGGGAATCCCGTCCACCCACACCTCTCCGTGGGTGGGCGGCAGTTCGCGGTTGATCAAGCGCAGCAGCGTGGTCTTGCCAGCACCGCTCGGTCCGATCAGGAAGGCAAGCTCACCCGGCCGAAGACTCAGGCTGACGTCCTCCACAGCGGTCCGCTCACCAAAGGCTCGCGTCACCCCTGACAGCTCAAGAATGGCAGTCAAACTAATCACGTTACCAACGAGTTGGGCACGGCGGCCCGCGTAGCTTGCCTACCTAAACTCTGCAGATGCAGGAAAGCGGCTACTACCGCCTGCGCTCGGCTGCGGGTTTGCGCTTGGCGGTGCTGATCGGCCTTGTCGCTTTCCAGCTCCGCGCGGTGATCGTTGGCGTTGGGCCGGTGCTGCCACAGATCCGGGACGATTTGCACCTCTCCTTCTCGGCCGCTGGCGCGTTGACGGCAATTCCTGTTCTGGGCCTGGGAGCGGCCGCCATCCCTGGGGCCCATCTTGTCAACCGCTTCGGCCCTCGTGCGGTGGTCGCGCTGGCAACGGCCGGCCTCGGGCTGGCGGCACTGCTCAGGCTGGCGCCACCGCAGCCGCTGTCCCTCTTCCTCTTCAGTGGCGTCCTGGCCCTCTGCGCGGCAGTCGTCCAGCCTGCGCTGATGGTGCTCATCCGGACCTGTTTCCCCGCCGCCATCCAGCGCGCCTCGACCATCTACACCACCTCACTCGGCCTGGGCGGCCTCTGCGGCGCCACGTTGAGCGTCCCGTTGCTATTCCTCGCCGGGTGGCGCGGCACCTTTGTTATGTGGGCAGTGCCCATCCTGGTTGCCGCTTGCCTCTGGCAGCTGGTGGCTCCGCGGGAAAGCGGCCGCACAGCCGCGCCGGGCCGAATCCTGGAACTGGCTCGCAGTCCGGCCGTATGGCAGGTGGCCGGGCTCTTCGGCGCCCAGAGTCTTGTCTATTACGGGACCAGCACCTGGCTGCCCTTCACGCTCCGGTCGGCAGGGCCGGGCAGCCTGACCGGGGCTCTGCTGTTACTGAACTTTGTCAATCTGCCGCTCGCAGCCGTCCTGCTGCTGCTGCGACGGCCCTGGGCTACCTCGCGCTCCTTCTATGCCGGCGCCGGGGTCCTCATGCTGGCCGGCTCACTGGGCTTTGCATTCGGCCTGACCGGGCTGGCCTGGTTGTGGGCGG
>JALZAW010000492.1 GCA_030948155.1 Candidatus Dormiibacterota bacterium
CCACCAGGTCGACCTGAACGTAGCCCGCGAGGTGCTCGACGACTCCCTTCGATTCTGAGGACTACCGCCGGCACGCGCTCAACTCCTCGAAGCACTCCGCCAGCAGCCTCAGCGTCGTCTCCCGGGTCTCGCTGGCGGCGAAGCGGCAAAGCGGTAGCGGCTCCAGGCCAGCACCGCGCAGAAGATGTGCAGCCCGGCCTCCGGCGTCCAGTCGATGACCAAGTGCTGGCCCGGCGTCGGAACCCAAGGTCGGTAGAGCCGCCGCTTCTGCCGATGCTCGGTCTTGATCTTGGCCACGGCCCGCCGCAGATTGCGCGCCGACCCCGTGTAGCCAGCCGCCCTCGCCACCGGCAACAGCCGCTTGGCCGAGATGCGGCCGTCGGTGTCCTTCACCTTCTTGGCCAGGACCGACAGCACCGGGTCGGTGTTCCGGATCGTCGGCAGTCGCGGCCGCCGCGTCCACGGGCCGCCGGCCTCGTGCCGCTCGACGACCCGCCGCACAGTCTTGTCGGTGGTGCCGCACAGCAGGGCCGCCGCTCGGTAGCTGCCCAGCTCGTGGTACGCGTCGATGATGTTCAAGTAGTCCCTCGTCGTCTTCAATGAGTGGGTCTCCCGGGTGGGCTGGTGGGTCTGAAGCGACTCCACTTTGCCCGCTCCGGGGGACACCCCTCGCGGTCAGCTCAGACGGTCGAGGGTGCAGACTCTCGTTGGCCACCACTGCGTACTTTCACGCGGCCACGCGCATTCGTCCTCTGCTTGCTGATGTCTTATTACCACCGGGCTCACGCTGAGCGGCTCAATCCAGCCCCCCCGCGAAAGCGCGGAGTTGAGTGGTGGGCTGCGTGGGCCGGAATCCTCCAAAGTCAAAGAGTTTTTAGACAGTCGGCGGAAACGCGGTTCCTTTAGCTGCCCTTCCGCCGTGCGCACTTGGCGAGTGATCTCATACTGAGGCTGAAGGTAACCCGTCGTGCCCTGGAGCATCGTTCCTCGTCCCCGGACCCGCAAGGAGCCCGATTCAGTGGCCACCGAGGCCGCCCCGGAGAGGGTTCCGGTCCAGCCACTGACTGCCTCGACCCGCCAGCAGGTCGTATTCGGACTCCTGGCGGTAGCGGCCTTGGTGCTGGTCCTCTTCTTGGTGCGCGACGTCATGGGTCCCTTCGTCCTAGGTGGCCTGCTCGCCTTTATCATCGAGCCGCTGATCAGCCGACTGATTCGCTTTGGCCTCCCCCGTGCAGTGGCCATCCTGGTCACTCTGCTCGCCATCTTGCTCGCGCTGAGCGGACTGTTCGCGCTGCTGCTGCCGCTCTTTACGGAGGAGATCCCGCTGCTTCAGGCCCAGGCGGCGGGACTGACGATCACCGCCCAAAGCCAGCTCAGCCGCCTGGAAGGGGCGCCCCCCGTCCTCTTCGGCTATAGGATTGACCTCTCAGGCACCACCCAACTGCTGGCGGCGCGTGCGGAAGAGTTCTTGCTCAGTCAGTTCGGCAACGCCCTGAGCTTCGCCATCGCCGCCCTGGGAACCTTCTTCCAGCTCGGGCTGATGCTGCTGATCGCCTTTTTGGTCTCGCTCGATGCCCGCCCCATCGCTCGCTTTCTGCGCAGTCTTTCGCCCACGGCCTACCGCTCGGACGTCGAGGCGATCCTGGCCGAGGTGGAGCAGATGCTCTACGGCTACCTCAAAGGCCAGCTGGCGGTGGCCCTGCTGATCGGCCTGGTTTCCGGACTGGCGGTCTGGCTGATCGGGCTCAAATACGCTCTGGCGCTGGGTTTGCTGGCGGGAGTGACGGCCCTGGTGCCCTACCTGGGCCCTTTCTTGGGGGTGCTTCCGGCGGTGGTGGTCGCCCTCTCGAGCGGCTGGCAGCAAGCGGTCGCGGTGGTGATCAGCTATGTGCTGATCGGCACCCTGCTACTGAACGTCGTCTATCCCAGGATCGTGGGCGGCGCCGTCCGGCTACCGCCGTTGGTGGTGATCGTCGCCCTGGTCGCCGGCTTCAGCCTGGCCGGCGTGCTGGGCATGTTCGTGGCGGTGCCGCTCGCGGCCACCGGCCGCATCGTCTATGACCACTTCCAGCTCCGGCTCTTCGGTCCCCCTGGACCCGACGACCAAGTTTTCCTGGCTGAGCCCAATCCTCAAGGTCACCTTGTCGAAGGTGAGCCTCGGGCTTCCAGCCACCGACAATAGGTATCAGGGGAGGGAGGTCGATGGGCTTCATTCAAGGCCTGCATGGCACCGTGGCGCTGGTCCTCTTGTGCAGCCTGCTCTTCGCCGAGGAGGCCGGTGTTCCCCTGCCCACTCCGGGGGAGCTGACCCTGATCGCCGCCGGGCTGCTGATCGCCACCGGGGGCCTGGATCCCTGGCTCTTCTTGCCCCTGGCGGTCGCCTCCTGCCTGGCCGGATCGGCAACTGGCTACGGCTGGGCGAGGTTGGTCGGCGAGCACGGGCTCCGTTCGCTGGCCGAGCGACTACATCAGACGCCCCGACTGGAGCGGGCCAGCGCCCGGCTCCGCCAGGCAGGAGCGCGAGAGATCGCGCTCTCCAGGCTGATCCCCGGCATGCGCGTGTACACCACCCTGGTGGCCGGGGCAGCCGGCGTCGAGCGCCGGCGCTTTTTCACCGGGATCGGTCCTGCCACCGTCCTCTGGGTGATCGCATTCACCCTCCTGGGTGTGGTCGCGGGCGTT
>JALZAW010000493.1 GCA_030948155.1 Candidatus Dormiibacterota bacterium
GGTTATTGTCGTCCCACCGCGTTGGTCGTCGGCTCCGCGGGTAGCTCGGGTCAGGATTCCCTCACACGCCGGCGCCGGGCGCCAATCCTCGGACGACGAGTCCCTGTCGGGTACTGGGTCGCCGCAAGTCTGAGGCGGACGGACGCCGGCCGCCAACGCGCGTCAGGTGCCGAACTCTTGCAGGACGCGCGCCAAGAGACTCCTCAGAGTCGCCTGATCCTCGGCGTTGAGCGCCCCGAATCCCGGCGTTCCCTTGAGCACGCCATCCACCTGGCGTTTCACCCGCCGCCCCGCGGGTGTCAGAGCGATCTCCTTTACTCGCCGGTCGTCGGCGCGCACTCGGCGCTCGACCAGGCCTCGGCCCTCCAGGCGATCGACGATGCCGGTCAGGTTGGAGGCGTCGCAATGCATGCGACCGGCGATCTGATTCATGGGGAGCGGCGATCCGAGGGCCTGCAGCAGCCCCGCCTGGGGCACGGTCAGCCCGAGGCCTGCGTCACCCACCTGCGCCGAAGCGAGCCGCAGATGGCGGCGGTCAACGGACTCCTGCTCATCCTTGCCGCCTTGGTCGCAATCGGCCGCCTCGGTCCTTACCCCTTCTGATGGAGATGAACTGATTGCTTGCCGGCTTCCTCGTGATGGGGCTTGCCGCCGTCCTCGCCGTGCTCTTCTGGGCTGCCAAGGAGTTACGGAAATGATCAGTTCGACCGAGGAAAGAGCGTTTCGGGGCGATTCTGCCGCGAGAGACGAGGGCCGAGTCTTCGCCACCCTGGGTCCGGTCCACCTGGACATCGTCGACCGTGGTCGATCATTGGGCTTCTGGCGGGATGCCATCGGCCTGACCGTGCTGGACGACCGCGATGGAGCGCTGGCGCTGGGCGCCGGCAACAACACTCTCGTCGTCCTGCATCCTGGCGCGACTCGCCCGGTGGAACCCCGGCGGGCCGGGCTCTACCACCTCGCGATCCACCTGCCAACCGAGCCCGAGTTCGCGCGCGTCCTGGCTCGCCTCGTAAGCCCCCGGCAGCTCGTCCAGGCGGTTACCTGGTCCGTGATCCGGCGGGAATCGCAATCCTGCTGACGTCTTAGATGCGCCTTCCCCGAGACATGGGCATAAGAACCTCACGGCAGTAGGGGGTCCGGTCGTTTCCAAGGTCACCCGCCCCATCTGAGCCCAGCGAACAGGGGGTATTTCCTGAATCGCGAATCGGTATTTGGCCTCAGCTGTTGCTCGGCGCTCGGTCCGCCGTCTGCCCGTTCACGAGGTTGGGAAGCAGGGCCGTGGCCGTGGGTAGTCGTGGGGCGGTAACCTGGGTCCGTTCAAGAACTAGGTCGTTGTCAGGACGCCCACGAGGCGCCCGCGTCGTGGGCGGGCGGGTGGGTTTACCAGTTCGGCGTGCCCGGTGCGCCCCCGTAGCTCAGGGGATAGAGCAGCGGTTTCCTAAACCGCGTGTCGGAGGTTCGAGTCCTTCCGGGGGCACTTTCGAGTTCAGCTAGAGACGATGACTGCCTTCCCCATGAGAGCCGAGTGAGCGAGCTGCCCCCGGCCCCTCCCGCCGTGGGCCGGCAGGTGGCGCCGATCACGGAGCTGGAGCAGGCCCGCATGGTAGCCGCGACGGTCGCCCTGATCGGCGTGGGCCGCGGCGGCTCGATGGTCGCCGACCAGCTCGCACACATGGGCGCGGGCCAAACCGTGGAGCGCTACGTACGCGAGTGGCTCGAGCAGCAGGCCGTCGCTGGATTCCTGTCAGTTGACAATCCGGACGCCGAGCCGGGCCAGCGACGGTTCGGGCTCCCGGCAGCACACCGGCCGGTATTCGTCGACGAGGAGGACCTGAACCATCTCACCCCTCTCGCGACGCTCGCCGTCGGCATGCTTCGGCCCATCGACGAGCTGCTCGACGCATATCGTCGCGGTGGAGGCGTGCCCTACGAGGCATTTGACGCCGACACGCGCGAGGGGATCAGCGGGATCAACCATCCGATGTTCGTCAACATGCCGATCGATCACGACTTTTGGCGTTTCTACCGACTCGTGCCCTGAAGCGAGCTGATCGACCGCAGCGGATCGCCCGCCGCTGGAGTGTTAGGTCGAGCAACACATGTCAAGCAAGCGCTGCCAATTTCGTCCTCTGGAGTTCCGTGCCAAACTCCATTGCAGCGGCCTTGTGCCATTCTCTACTCCTGACAAGCAAGAGCATTGTAGGGCCCCCACACTGGAGCCCCCGGATCGCCAGCCGGTACCGGAGTCAGCTCAAGACGCCGATCCAGCCATACAAGCAGGCGGGTTCGCAAGGCTGGACGTTGCCCGGGTGACGCCTCGCGAATGGTGAGCCGCGCCCTGCGCCCATCGAGCACCAGGTCGCCAAAGTGATTCTCGAACCAGGGCCCGTGAGTGATCCGCCAACTGGCCGGCGAGGGCGGGCAGCCCGCCAGCCAGGCCAGAGCTCCCGAAATCAGCGCGCCGGCTGGGCTTAGGCCCAACTTCAGCACGCGCAGCTTGCCGCCCTGTAGCTGATTCCGCAGCGGTGAGCAGACCAGCTGATAGATCGGCGCTCGCGATCCTAGTGTGTCGACCTGGGCTACATAGCCGAAGTGAACGTCACCGCCGAGGCAGCTGATTGTGGCTGGTGTCCAGCCCTGCTCGCCCGAAGCGGTTTCCAAGAGCAGGCGGGCCAGGTG
>JALZAW010000494.1 GCA_030948155.1 Candidatus Dormiibacterota bacterium
CGCTGGTGGTTGTAGAAGACCTCGACGAACTCGACGCTCGATTCGCTGGCGGCGGCGCGAGCCAGGCTTGATCTTCCACTCCGATAGTGGCAGCCAGTACATCACGTAGACCGACCGAATGATTGGGGCAGGAGGATCACGGGTGTGGCGACAGGGACAATGGATCCAGATGCAATGGCGCCGTCAGTCCTCTGGGCCCATGACCTCGGCGCCACGAATTCGGCCCCTCGGGCGTGCCGGCACCGGTTGATCCGGTTGCGGAATTACCGTGTCGGTACCTCGTTGACCAGGTCGCCTATGCAGCGGTGGAGATCCCGACTCCCATCTGTCAGTTTACGCGGCGACCGGCGCTCACCGCAGGGGATACAACACGATCTAGGTGACGCGCAGCCCACGTGCCGGCCCCGCTTTGCGGGCGTTATGCCAGCCGTCGGGTGGGCGAGTTTTAACAGCGGCGTTTCGCTATCGATTCGGTGGCTGGGCCCGCAGGGGCGACACGATGACGCCATGAGTCAGCTCGCAGCTCCCTCCGGAGGCAGCAATCAGACGCCTCGGGTTTGTCCTCCTCGGCAGCCTCGATGCGGCCGAAATAACCGGCGACGAAACTCCCGGTAGGTCGGCGCGCGAGCTCCTTGCTCAACGCCAGGACCGCTTCCTCGGAGCCAGGCTTCAGGCGGTAACGCGGACTGTTCCGTATCTGAATCCCCTCCGTCATCCTGATAGCGTCCATCGTCGCGTCAAGCTGGCGCCGGCTCCACGACCGCGTCCCAACTCTTGAAGCCAATGGCCGGACGCAGGTTGTGGCTCTCGACCGCGTGCGGGTGGTGGAGGCATCCGCGACGTGATCCACGACACTGCGATGTGGGTGGCCCTGATCGTGGCAGTCGCCTGGGTTGGCAAGGCGATCGCCGCGGCGGCGTACGAGCTTCACGGCGGCCCGCGGCGTGGCGACGATCTTCGCCGGCGATCCCTGGACCGACGAGGACGGCCACGAGCAACGGATGGCCGCCGGCCCCGGCTGGTTCGCGAGCGCCGAACTGGACCCGTCCTCGCGCGTTCGCCGAGGACCTCATGGTCGGCTTGACGGGTGATGCCGATATCTTCGTCGGCTTGGCCGCAGACGGCGACGAGCCTGCAGCTGCGGCCTGCATCGTCAGGGGTGGTCATGAGGGGCGGCTGATGAGCCGTCGCAAGCAGTCGCGGACCGGCGGCGCCAGCGGTGACTCGGTGGGGGCGGGGTGTGCGTGAATGGGCTGGCTGCACTGGGCCGGGGCTGGAGCACTTGGGCTCGGGCTCCGGCTCGCCCTCGGAGACGGCCTACCTATGTGTGGGTTACGTCGAGCGGGACGCCTACGCAGCGTGGATTCCTTCGAGTGGGGATGGCGATCTCGGCGGCGCCGACGATCGGGTTCACCGCGGACATCAAGAAGGTGGACGGCGTGCCGCGGACCAATCGGGGGCGGATTCCAGGGGTCACCGGCAGCCCGCATTTGGAGCGGATGCTCTGGCGCGGCGGCGCTGACGGAGGGTACCCGGCGCAGGTATGCGCAAGACCCCACTTAGACCTTCCTCCTCAATACGTAACGCACGCCCTTAGCCAGCTTTGGTGACCGCCAACAACTGCGAGGCGGTGACCAGCAGGCGCTGACTGTAGTCGCTGCCGTCCCACGTACCAGCGCACGTGATGAGCGTGAGGCGGGGCGGACCGGAGCTTGTGAAGAGGTCGACGGGGGGATGGCTCACCGAGTAGACATCGAGCCGGTCGACTCGAAAGCGGAGGATTTGCCCGTTCCCGGTCACGATCTCGAGGCTGCTTCCAGGTCGCAGCTGCGCCAGGCGCCAGAAGACTGCTGGTCCCTTCGGCGAGTCCAGATGACCATCGACGACCGTGTCCCCGGGTGCACCAGGCAGCGGGCCATCTCTGTACCACCCGACATCCTCGGGCACCCTCGGCACGTCGAGGGCACCGTCTGGCGTCACCCCAACTGCTTCTATCCGCGCCTGGACCGCGATGGACGGAATCACGAGCGATTGCGGCCAGGAACCCGCCCTCCCTTCACTCGGGTGAGGCGTGCGGCCGACGGTCGTCTCGAAGCCAGGTCCGGGCGCCCCAGCTGAGGAGGCCGGCGGAGCGGCCAGCCGCCCAATCTGACCCGGGCCGACGGCCAGCATCAGGAAAAGGCCCGCGCCGGCCACTCCCATCAGAGCCCAGGCGGCCTTGCCGCTGCTCAACCAGTGCTTCATCCGCACCACTCCTGTGTTTGGCCTACTCGGAAAGGTGGCCACCCGGGCGACCGCCCGGATGGCCGCGGAAACCGTCAGTCTCGAGTTACGACGCTCGGTTGTCGCCCATACCCGCAGCGAAGGCACAGCAGGAAACAAACCAGCAGCGCCACCAGGGCGCGCCCTGCGGCCGTGGCCGGGATTGGCTCTCCGGTATGAGGGAAGGCCAGCCCGGGTGTGCTGGAATCGTTGTTGGTCCCAGAGCTCAGGAGCGAGATGCTGCCAGCTGACGGGTCGATCTCGAAAACTGGCTGCAGTGACTGCTCGGTGCTCTGAGCAGGCGGCGTGGTCGTCGTCGGCGAGGTCACCGGCGGCGCGCTGTTCGGGGGGATCGAATCCGTAGGGCTCGCATCATCCCCATTGCCGTTGCTGAGCACGTTGACGCTGGCGGGGGCGTT
>JALZAW010000495.1 GCA_030948155.1 Candidatus Dormiibacterota bacterium
GGCCACCTGGCCGCGGGCCTGCTCGGCGTCACCGCCATGAACGTCACCCTCGACGCGGCCATTGGACTCGCGCAGGCAGACACCCAGCGGACCCCGAGCGCCATTGAAGGCAAGGTGAAGGTGATCGGCCTCGCGGGGACCGTGGTAGGTGGCAGGCTTGAAGCCCCAGAGGAAGCGGGCGCTCGCCGCCAGGGAGTAGGTGCCCTTCGGCTCGATGACGAACCCAGTCGCGCGCGAGGTCATCGCCGGAGCTCGCCGAGTGACGGCTTGGCTGGGTTCACGCCGACCATCCTAGGCCCTACTTGTCCGGGCGCATACTCTGCCCGATGGCCAGCGAGATCATCGTTCGGGGCAGCGGTTTGACAGCGGCGGAGGTCGTCACCGTCGCCCGTCATGCCGCGCCGGTGAAGATCGCCGCCTCGGCGCTGGCCGCGATGCAGCGGAGCCGCGCGATCGTCGACCGCTTGAGCGGCGAGCAGCTGCCGGTTTATGGCGTGTCCACAGGTTTCGGCGCCCTGGCGCAGACCAGGGTGACAGCTGAGCGCCAGGCCGAGTTGCAGCAGGCGGTGATCCGCTCGCACGCCGCCGGCATGGGGACCGCGATCGAGCCCGAGGTGGTGCGAGGCATGATGCTGCTCCGGCTCCGCACGCTGGCCATGGGCTACTCGGGCGTTCGGCCGCAGGTGGCAGAGGGATTAGCCGCCCTGTTGAACGCCGGCGTCACACCGGTTGTGCCCGAGTTCGGCTCCCTCGGCGCCAGCGGCGATCTGGCGCCGCTGGCCCACTGCGCGCTCTGCCTGATCGGCGAGGGGGAGGCGTTCGACCGCTGGGGTCGCCGGCTCTCGGCCGGGGAGGTGCTGGATGCCGCGCAGTTGAAGCCTCTCCGGCTCGAGAGCAAGGAGGGCCTGGCGCTCATCAACGGCACCGATGGGATGCTGGCCATGCTGGTCCTTGCCGCCGCCGACGCGGCCAAACTGTTCGGGACCGCAGACATCACGGCCGCCATGAGCGTGGAGGCGCTGCTGGGCACCGATCGGGCGTTCGCTGCCGACCTGATGCAGCTGCGCCCGCAGCCCGGGCAGTCATGCAGTGCCGCCAACTTGACCCGACTGCTGGCCGGCTCGCCACTTCTGGCGTCTCACCGCCACAGCGATCATGCCGTGCAGGACTCCTACTCGTTACGCTGCACGCCCCAGGTCAACGGCGCCGCGCGCGATACTCTGGACCACGTCAATGCGATAGCGGGCCGAGAGCTGGCGGCGGCGATCGACAACCCGACGGTGCTGCCCGACGGTCGCGTTGAGTCCAACGGCAACTTCCACGGCGCGCCGATCGGCTTCGCCTGCGACTTCCTGGCAATCGCAGCCGCCGAGGTTGGCTCGATCGCCGAGCGCCGGGTGGACAGGCTCTTGGACCCGAACCGCTCGCGCGGCCTGCCA
Organism: Candidatus Dormiibacterota bacterium; assembly: GCA_030948155.1. Lineage (GTDB taxonomy): Bacteria > Chloroflexota > Dormibacteria > Dormibacterales > Dormibacteraceae > Dormiibacter. The sequence goes on from JALZAW010000495.1 coordinate 1,440, forward strand.
CCCTTTCTTGCCCCAGAGCCGGGTGTCAACTCGGGGCTGATGATCGCCCAGTACACCGCCGCGGCGCTGGTCGTGCGCAACCGCATGCTCGCCGTTCCTGCCAGCACTGACTCCATCCCCACCTCCGGCATGCAGGAGGATCACGTCTCCATGGGCTGGAGCGCCGCCCGCAAGCTGCGCGAGGTGCTCGAGAACCTGACCCGAATCCTGGCCGTCGAACTGCTCTGCTCCGCCCGCGCCCTCGATCTGCGACGACCGCTCGAGCCTGGTCCGGCCACGTCAGCTGTCGTACGGCTGCTGCGGCAGCAGACGCCCGGTCCAGGCCCCGACCGGCCGCCCGCCCCGGAGCTGGTTGTGGCCTGCGAGCTGATCGGTTCGGGGGCCGTGGTGGAAGCCACGGCGCAGGTAATCGGTCGGCTGCAGTGACCTTGATCGTCCGCAACATCGGACGGCTGGCCACCTGCTCGCCGGCACTGGGGGAGGGCCCGCTGGGAGTCATAGTGGACGCTGCCCTCGTCGCGGTGGGGGAACGCATCACCTGGGTCGGCCGAGAGCGAGACATGGTGGCGCCGGCCGGCGCCGACGAGCTCGACGCGAGGGGCAAAGCGGTGCTGCCGGGACTGATCGATTGCCACACGCACCTACTATTCGCGGGCGACCGATCGGAGGAGTTCGCTCGCCGCCTCCGCGGCGACTCCTACGAGCCGGGCGGCATCCATGCCACTGTGCGAGCCACGCGGGAGGCGGCCGGGGCTGAGCTCTTCCAACTGGCCGAAGAACGGCTGAGCCGCTGTCGCGAGTTCGGCGTGACGACTGTCGAGGTGAAGACCGGCTACGGCCTCGACGCCGCCTCCGAAGCGCGGCTGTTGGACCTCATCTTGCGCCTGCCCGGCACAGTGCCAACGCTGCTGGCCGCGCACATCGTCCCGGCCGAATTCGAGTCGGATCCCGAAGGGTACGTCGACTTAATCTGCCGCGAGATCATCCCCCAGGCCAAGGGTCGGGCGGCCTTCTGTGATGCCTGGTGCGAGGCAGGCGGCGGCTTCACAGTCGAGCAGTGCCGGCGCGTTCTGCAGACCGGCCGCCTGGCCGGGCTGCGTCTCAAGCTCCATGCCGAGCAGCTGGGTCACCTCGGCGGAGCCGCGCTGGCGGCGGAGCTGGGAGCCACCTCCGCCGATCACCTCGAGCACGCCACCGCGGAGGATGCGCGGGCCCTCTCCCGCTCCGGCACGGTAGCGGTT
>JALZAW010000496.1 GCA_030948155.1 Candidatus Dormiibacterota bacterium
TCGGCGCCGATGTGAGCGAGTTTTTCAACTTCCTGACCGGCTACAGCCGGCAGCGCAGGTTCAGGCAGCTGCTGGTGGCGCCGATGGCCCTGCGGGCCGGGCTGCTGGACCTGATCCGGACGGAGCGGAAGCAGCCGGACGGCCGCATAGTCATCAAGGTCAACAACCTGACCGACCAGGAGATCATCGACGCGCTCTATGAGGCGGCCCAGGCCGGTGTCAGGATCGATCTCCTAGTCCGCGGTATGTGCTGCCTGCGGCCGGGTGTGCACGGACTGTCGGATCGGATCCAGGTGCGATCGTTGGTCGGGCACTTCCTCGAGCACTCCCGGATCTTTCGCTTCGGCAGTGAGCGCCGGGGCGTCAAGTACTACATCGGATCGGCCGACGTGATGGACCGCAACCTGGATCGACGGGTCGAGGCGGTGGTGCCTGTCAGGGACTCGCTGCTCAAGGCGCAGCTGGCCGAGGTGATCGACATCGAGCTGGCTGACGACGTGCTGGCCTGGGAGCTGGACGCCGGCGGCGCCTGGCACAAGGTCCCGACCCGCAACGGTGTCGACACCCACCGCCGCCTGCTGGAACTGGCCGCCGAGCGGACCCGCCTGGCGGAGGACCCGCTTGGCGGAAGCTGAGAACCAGCCTTCCAGCGAACGCGAGGTCAAGCTCAGCGCCGCCCCCGGCTTCAATTTGCCGGACCTCAACCTGGTGGCGGAGGGGGTCACCGCAGGCAGCGAGCAGGAGGCTCGCCTGGAAACTGCTTACTGGGACACCGCTGACCTGCGACTGGCGCGCTGGGGGGTGAGCCTGCGCCACCGAGTGCGGGCCGGCTGGACCCTGAAGCTGGCAGGATCGGCCAGCGACGGGCTGCTGGTGCGTCCAGAGCTGCACTTCAGCGGGCCTGCTCGGACGGTTCCGCCGCGGGCGCTGGATTTGCTGCGAGGTTATCTTCGCAGCGGCGAGCTGCGGCCGGTCGCGCGCCTCTCCACGTGGCGGCGGCGGGTGCTGCTGGAGCGGGCCGGCCAGCCGCTGGCAGAGGTGGTGGACGACGAGGTCTCGGTGCTCGACGGCCGCCGCGTCGCTGCGCGCTTCCGGGAGGTGGAGGTCGAGCTCTTTGCAGGCGGCGACGAGGTACTGCCCTCGCTCCTGGCGCGGCTGCGAACCGCCGGGGCCGGCCAGCCCGACCCCACCCCGAAGCACGTCAGGGCTCTCGGCCCGGCAGCCCAAAGGCCGCCGGAAGCCGCTCCGCCAGAGCTGGGGCCGAAGCCGACGGCGGGGGAGGTGGTGAGGCGAGCGTTGGCAGACGCGGTGACCCTCGTCCTCTCGCACGATCTCGGCATCCGCCTGGCCGGGCAACCGGAAGATGTGCACCAGGCGCGGGTGGGAACCCGCCGCCTGCGCAGCCATCTACGCACCTTCCGGCCGCTGCTGGACCGAGATTGGGCAGCGGCGCTCAGAGACGAGCTGGCCTGGGCGGCCGGCGAGCTGGGGGCCGTCCGCGACCAGGAGGTGCTGCTCGAGCGCCTGCAGGGCCACCTCGATCTCCTGCCGGCCGAGGATCGGCGGGCTGGGGAGTCCATCTGCGCTCGGCTGGCTGCCACGGCCGAGGAGAGCCGCACAGCGCTGCGCACGACGCTGGCAGGCAAGCGGTATGCCGAGCTGCTGGAACGGCTGGTGGCGGCAGCCGATTCGCCTCAGCTGCAGGGAGAGCACGAGAGCCCGGCGGCCCAGGTGCTGCCCCCTCTCGCTAGGAAGCCGTGGGCCGAACTTCGGGCCGCGATGCAAAAGCTCGAGCCGAAATCGGCAGACGAAGACCTGCATGCCTGCCGCATCCTGGCCAAGCGCGCTCGCTACGCGGCAGAGGCGGTGGCACCTGCGGCGGGTCCCGCGGCAGAGCGCTTCGCCCGGGCGACGGCGGCCCTGCAGACAGTGCTGGGTGAGCATCAGGACTGCGTGACAGCCAGCCTCTGGCTCAGAAGCCATGCCGGCGCCGGCCGGCGCGCATTCGCTGCCGGCGAGCTGGCGGCTCGGGAGCTGGTGGAGGCCGAAAAGGCCCGGACGGGCTGGCCCAAGGTCTGGCAGCGGCTCGATAGGCCCAAGCTGAGAGCGTGGCTCAAGGCTTGAGCTCCTTGCTGGCCGGCCACATCCAGGCGGCCGGCGGCATTGTTTGCCGGCGCGGGCCGGGCGGTCTAACCGAGCTCGCAGTCGTCCACCGGCCTGAGCAGGACGACTGGACGCTGCCCAAGGGCAAGGTGGACGGAGAGGAATCCGCCGAGCAAGCCGCGCTGCGGGAGGTCTGGGAGGAGACAGGGCTTAGGTGCGAACTGGTAAAGCCCCTCGGCTGCACTGCCTACAAGGACCGGCGAGGGCGGGACAAGGTGGTCCTCTATTGGTCGATGCTCGTGCGCGAAGGCCGCTTCCTGGCCAACCGGGAGGTGGACCAGCTGCGCTGGCTGACCCAGGAGGAGGCGGCCACCCTGCTGAGCTATCCGGTTGATCGGGCCCTGGTGCTGAGCCAGGAGCTGCCTTGACGCGGCTGGTCCAGGTGGCGCTCATCCGGCACGCGCACGCGGGCCAGCGCTCGGCTTGGCGCGGGGACGACCGGCTGCGCCCGCTCAGCGCTCGCGGCAGGCACCAGGCGGAGGGGCTGCTGCAGACGCTCGCCATAGTTGACA
>JALZAW010000497.1 GCA_030948155.1 Candidatus Dormiibacterota bacterium
CTGAGCCAACTGTGTGAGCTGGGCAAGCGTACCGGCACAGCCCCACCGCGCAATCGGGGTGCGCCCAGGCATTGCCCCGGGAACACGTTCCAATACGATTGGCACGGCGCAGGCGGACGCACTGAGAGAGGAGCGGATCGTCAACGACCCAAATGAGGGGCGGTCGCAACCTTCGGTGACCACCGGGACACGGCCAAGTCTCCGAGCCCGACGAGGGCCAGCATGAGTACCGCCGGTCCCGGTGGGCCGAGGGCCTCAGACCGGCATTGGGTACATGCCGCGGTGATGGCCGACCAACGAGGTCCCGGCTTCGGTCCTCAGCACCAAGCGCATTGTCATTGTCCTTCGCCTGATGGGAGGTGCGTGCGCCGCACTGTAGGGGTTGACTTGGGTAACTCATGCCGGCACCTCTGTCGCCTGGTTCACGCCTCGAGGACTCCCCTTCACCCTCATACTCCTCCTGCAGCAACAAGAGCCACAAGAGTCTCTTGAAAGCCGGCAGGGGTGTGAGAGGGACGGCGCCCGGTCGTCGACCGTGATCTCGCTCCACTCGCAACCTCCTATCGAGCGCGCCGCAATGCTGGATCGCAAGGCCCCCTTGCAGGGGGGTGTTTGGTAGTGGAACGCGCGGCTCACCGGCGGGTTCCGCGGCGAGGTCGAGGCGAGCCGGAACCAGGCATTGAGGGGGAGCGTCAGCCAACGGGTAGCCGCCGAACTGGATGGCCCGGTACTTGTCATCCGTGCCGGGGCGGGACTTTCATCACCGCTGCAAAGAGTGGTTGTCGCGGCGCCATCCGCTTGGCGGCCTTCAGTCCTCGCGGGTTGAGCGGCCGCTCGTGGTCCGTGAGCTTCGGATCATCCCAACTCGACTTCGCGTGACGGAGCAGGTACAGGAGCTTCTCAGGCACTTCGCGGGGTTCCTTGGATGGGTGGACTCCCACATCGTAAGCCCTTCTCTCCTCGAATCCCAGTTTTACGGTCTGGCCGCCGAGATAACCCTGCAATTTTACGAATGGACCTGTTACGCTGAGATGGTCGAGGCGCTCGTGGGCGCTGCCGACACCGGACCGGCTGGAGGACGTTGGTTTTCCAGAGTCGGTCCGGACAGAAGTCAGGGGAGGTGCCTATATGGCCGATCCGCCGGACGACTTTCGCCGTCGAGACTGGGATAGCTGAGGCTCACACAGCACCACCAATAAGTGCCGAAAGGCCAGGGGTGAAGTTACGGGCTTCCTGAAGCCCACGAGCTCTCACTGCTGCCGAGTCGCGACGGACCGCTGAGAACGAGAACAACGGTGGGCCAGGTTTGGGGCCTGGCCCTCGAAGTTCATGTCCATGCGTCAGTCTTCGCTGAGAGTCCTGCTCTTCGCGACTGCTAAGACTGCTGGTGGACCGAGTGCTGATCCTGCTCGTGGTGCGCGGTGTGGAAAGTGCACCGCCTGCCTGAGGGCCTGAGCCGGTTCCTCCGCGGGGCGACGGAGATGCAGCTCTGCATGGCGCCGAGCCGCCCGTCTATCTGTCGATTCTACTCCCGGGTAAATGGCCAGCGGGGGTTCTCCAAATCCCAATGGAGCGCCGTGGCCGACGCAAGTACGTGATTGCGATGGGGAGGCTACAGCGCCATGACAGGCACTGAGACGATCAGAAGGTCCGCAGCCGTCTGGGCTGTGCGTCGCGGATCCAACCGGCGCCGGGCCGCGGAAAGCTCTGCATGGATCGAGCGGATGACCAGGCAGGAGCAACCGCGGGTGAGGGAAGACTGGGCCAGAAATGGGAGCGCTGTGCCCGGGCTCTACCTGGGCTAAGCCGCTCTATTCGAAACGAGCTTCGTATCCGACGGGCCGGGCGGTCAGGCCTCCGACCGGAGCGAGGACCAGACCCAGGCCGGCTGGCCGAGTACTCGATGCCTCACCCGACGAATCGCGGGGCATCGCGCTGGGCTACGCGACCGAGGCCAGCCAGGTCGTCTTTGAGCACCCGCGTGCGGACCTGGGAGCAGGAGGTGGGCAGGACATTGAGGATGGCCAGCCCTCCCGCGTCGAGCGCTGACCACAGGCGTTCACCTGACCCACCGTGCTCCGCCTCCCACGGTTTGTCCTGCTCTCAGGGGAAGGGCGGCCGGTCTCCCTTCAGATCCGCCCGCCCTCGCCGGTCAGCGTGCCGCTGCCATCATGCACACATCCGATGGACGGGGAGCTGGCGACGTGACCTTCCACGGTTTGTCCCGCTCTCCATCCAGGCCGAGCCGGAGGGCATTCCAACGGAGGAGCAGACCGAGCCGGTCCGTGGCCCGGGCGGAGGCGGGATGCCAGAGCAGGGCATGCGGTCGCGCGAAAGCGACTCTCCTGGGAGTAGCTAAGTAGACCCAGGACTCCCGAACGCATCAGCAGGGGTCACGTAGTCAAGCTGACGCCGCTGGAGACGCTTCCCGAGCCGCGAATCTTCGCTCCGCGCGCCGTCCGTGGCGCGCCAGATCAGGTTACGACCAGGCAGGTTGTCGTCTTGTGGACGCCGTCGAGCCGCTGGATGCCTTCCACGATCAGCGTTCCGAGGGCGTTGATATCGGACGATTCACAGGTGACGACGATGTCGTACTCGCCGGTGATGGCGTCGGCTGCCTGCACCCCCTGCACATCGCGGAGCCCCTGGGCCAGCTCCAGGGCACGACCTGGCGT
>JALZAW010000498.1 GCA_030948155.1 Candidatus Dormiibacterota bacterium
GGTTCCCGGCCGCACCTCAGAGCGGTTCGGCATGGCGGACCATGCCGCCATCCACGTAGTAGGTCGAGCCTGTGACGTAGGAAGCCGAATCGGAGGCAAGGAAGAGCGCCACCTCCGCCACTTCTTCAGGTTTGGCCATCCGGCCGACAGGAATGATCTCGCCCAGCCGCTGCATTTTGGCCGGGTCGTTCAGAGTTTCAGCGTTGATGGGGGTGGCGACCGCGCCGGGAGCGACATTGTTGACGCGGATTCTGTGCGGGGCCAACTCCAGTGCGGCGTTTCTCATCAGCATGCGCAGTCCACCCTTGGAGGCGCAGTAGGGACCATGCAGAGGGAAGGGGAAGTCCTCGTGGATGGAAGAGATGTTCACAATGGATCCACCCTGGCCGGAGTCACGCATGGCTCGCCCAGCGGCCTGCAGGCAGAGAAAAGCACCCTTGAGGTTGATCGAGACCTCTCTATCCCACTCCTCCTCGGTGACGTCCAGCAGCGGCATCGCCTTCTCGATGCCTGCGTTGTTGACCAGCACATGACAGCCGCCGAGTTCCCGGGTTGTCTGCTCCACCATGGCGGCCACCTCATGCGCGCTGGCGACATCGGCCTTGACTGCTAGGGCTCGGCCGCCCTGGGAGTTCACCTGCTCGGCCAGGGCCCGCGCCTCGTTCTCGTAGCCGAAGTAGTTGATGACCACCGCTGCCCCGGCGGCCGAGAAGCGCTGTGCGATGGCGTAGCCGATCCCACTCCCAGCACCCGTGACCACGGCGACTTTGCCCTCCAGATCCATTCAGCTTCCCTCCATCCATCGAAAGCCTGACTGCTTGCAAGGCACTCTAAGCCGTGCGCAGACGGCGGCGGGGCGTTGCTATCCTTTGGCCCGGTGCAGGACGGACCCGCGGTGATCGAGGTGAAAGACCTCGTGAAGCGCTACCGCAAAGCTCGGAGCAACGCCGTCGACAGCATCTCCTTTCAGGTCAACCAGGGCGAGCTGTTCTGCCTGCTGGGGCCCAACGGCGCCGGAAAGACCACCACCATCTCGATCTTGACGACCACGCTCTCTGCGACCTCCGGCAGCATCAGGATTGGCGGTTTGGACCTGGCTCGGGAGGCGGCGGCCGTGCGCCGCCTGGTGGGAATCATCTTCCAGCAACCCTCCCTGGACCTGAACCTCAGCGCAGAGGAGAACGTCCGGCTCCATGCCATGCTCTACGGCATCTATCCCTGGCGGCCGCTGTTCAGGCTTATGCCGGCTCAATACAAACAGCGCGTGCTCGAGCTGTCCGACGTGCTGGGTCTCGGCGCCGACTTGGGCCGACCTGTCAAGTCGTTCTCGGGGGGGATGCGGCGCAAGCTCGAAATCGTCCGCACCCTGATCCACCGGCCCCGTGTGCTCTTTCTGGACGAGCCGACCACGGGACTGGCCCCCGAGAGCCGGCGCAACCTCTGGGCCTACCTTCACCAGGTGCAGCGTGACACCGGGACCACCATGCTCCTCACCACTCACTACTTGGAGGAGACTGAAGGGTCCGACCGGATCTGCATCCTCGATCGCGGCCGAATAGTGGCTCTGGGGACGCCGGAGGAGGTAACGGAACGGCTGGTTCGGCCTTCGTTGATCCTCGACGCTGTCGACCGGGCTGGCCTGGGCGCCGAGCTGCGCGACCTGCAGCTGCGGGTTCAGGGCGCCGGGCCCTTTCGCATTGAGCTCGACGCGGGAGCCGCTCAACGCGTCATCGGCGGACTCCGGACCGAGCTGACACAGCTCCGCACCCAAGGTGGGTCAGTGGAGGAGGCGTACCTGGCCCTGGTTGGCGCGGAGGAGGAGGCGATCTGAGCTCCGAGCTGACGGCGCTGCTGGCGATCGCCCAGCGCGATCTGATCAAGTTCCTCCGGGACCGACCCCGGTTGATAGTCAGCCTGGTCTTCCCTTTCATCTTCATTGCAGTGCTCGGCAGCACCCTGCAGGCGAATCTGGGCCGGACGACCGCCTATAACCTGGTCGGCTTCACCTTCACCGGGGTGCTTGCCATGACCCTCTTCCAGTCCGCCGCGACTGGCATCATCTCGCTGATCGAAGATCGGGAAAACGACTTCTCGAAGGAGATGTTCGTGGCGCCCATCCGGCGTACCACCATCATTGCCGGGAAGGTGTTGGGTGAGACCCTCGTCGCTCTGGTTCAGGGCGCGGGCATTGTCGCTTTCTCGCTCGCCATAGGCGTGCGGCCGAGCCTTTCGGCGATCGCCCTGCTGGTCCCGGTCGGGCTGGCCTGCTGCCTGCTCGGGGGTGCCTTCGGCGTGGCCACGCTGGGCGCCCTGCCGAACCAGCGGACCGCCCAGCAGATCTTCCCGTTCTTCATCCTGCCCCAGTACTTTCTGGCAGGCATCTTCGCCCCCATCAATGTCCTGCCGATCTACCTTGACATCGTCTCTCACCTGTCGCCCATGCGCTACGCCGTCGACCTGACCCGCGTTGCCTTTTACTCAGGGCGTCCGGAGTACGCCCGGGCGGTGCTCGACGGGCCCCTGGTCGACCTGTTGGCAATGTCGGTTCTCTTCCTGGGCGGCCTCGGCATTGGCACCTTGCTCTTCACGCGGCAGGAGCGGAACCGGTAGCCGAGCGCCGCTGATGGCGACGCCCGGGCGCCGGGGTCTGGAACAATTGCGGGCGATG
>JALZAW010000499.1 GCA_030948155.1 Candidatus Dormiibacterota bacterium
ACGCTGGAGTACTGCTGCGGCATCTCCCAGCCGGCGAAGTCCACCATTCTCCCCCCGGCCGCACGATGCTGCTCGAAGAGCGCAGTCCGGCGTGGCGCCAAGCTCAGTCCTGCTCCAGCTCGTTGGGAGTTGCCCCGCCCGGGCCGCCGTCGCTGCCAGGGTAGCCATGCTCCAGCAGGTCGACCATCTCTTCATCGTGACGGCGCCGGGCTTCACGGACCATCTGCCTCATCTCGCCTGTGCGTGGCTCAGACCATTCCAACTTTGCCGCCAGCTCTAAGTCGGTGGGCATGCGGCCAAGCTCGTGGGCCAAGAAAATCTCCGCCCGCTCGTACTGCTCGGCCGCCTCCACGGCCTCCTTTGCCTCCTGACGAGCAGCCCCCTCCGCCTTCCGCGCCCGCTCGATGCTGGCGGCGATCTGGAGGCGGCTGAAGGCTTTCAGCTCCTCGACAGCACCCCCGGGAAAGGCAGCGATCGCCTCCACCAGGCCCAGCATCCCCTCCTGGTAGAGATCGTCACGAGCCAGGGTGTCTCCCGGCTGCTCACCGACCGCTGCGCTGACCCAGCTCACGTGGGCATTCACCAGGCGGATGCGTGCCTCCCGATCGCCTGCGACCGCCGCGGCGATGAGCTCGGCTTCTTGGGCAGGGCTCAGCGACTGGAGCGCCGGGAGCGCGGGGGGCGGGGTAACCGCCGAGGACCGCGAGCCGGCCGAGCTCCTGCCGGGGACGCTCGCCTTGGTCCCGCCCATCGCAAGGACAGTCAGAGCCGCGCGCGTCGACCCCCGGGGGCGTTGCATCCGATTGATTCTAGGCGGCTGAGCACAGCTTCGCCCTCGCGAAGGCGTGCTGTCTTAAAGGCGCTCACCAAGGTCAGGAACTGCCGGAGGGACCGGTCCTTGCCACCACACTCGCTGGCGGGGAGGCGGTGGCCCAATGTAAAACGTGGAACACAGCCTTCCGCATAGTCATCTCGGCAGTCCTGCGCCGCGAACCTTGGTTGCTTGTTGCTCCGAGATCCTCACGCCGAGCCTTCTGGGCCCAGGAGCAGCAATGAGAGCACAACCTCCTGGTTGGGCGCCCCGGCGCCGGGACCCGGCCACCCGTCGCCGGACACTTCCAGCTGACCCCGCCCGACCAGGCACAAGAAGGTTCCGTGAGCTGCGCTGACCCCCTCGCGGTCTCGGGGCCTTGCCCTACGCTTTTCCCCGAGGGCCCGCGATCGGTGCGGGCAGGCGTGTTTTGGAGGTTTCGTTCGGTGATCTGGTTGTTTTCAGTAGGCGCCTTTCTGTTTTCGCTTCTGCCTTTGCCGCTCATCGTCCTCGCCAACTTCGCGGACCAGGCAGGCCGAGCGAGCCCCGCCCCGGCGCCTTTGGCCGACCCTGGCAGCGGCGTGGCACTCGCGGAGGCGTCGAGCGGCCAGTGGCCCGGCGATGTAAAACGTGGAACAAGCCGCGGCGCCTGGCCCAGCGGCCTGACCAAGTCAGGTGAAGTGACAGGACTGCTTACCTGGCTGGCGCTGCTCCTGCTGGTCCTCGGCTTCATCCTCACCTCCCTTCTGACGGTCGCCGTCGCAGCTCTTGCCGGCGGCTCTTCGGTTGTCCGGCACGTCGCCGGCGGCGGCGTTGCCGTGGGGACCGGCGCGGTGGCGGCGGCAGTTCTCTTTCCTGCCGTGCGACGGCTGATAGCTCGAGCGATACCCATCGATCCGGGCCGCGCCGTCCACCTCACGGCACTGGTCTTGGTGCTGTTGCTGTTCGGAACCCAATTGGCCGCCGGGATCGCCGTGGACCTGGTGGCCTTGCAGGGGCAGAGCGGCGCCGCCCTTCAGGCTGACGATCTGTTGGCCCAAGAGGTGCCCTTCGTGCTGGTCGCCCTCTGCGGCGTCGGCCTCTGGATCCGTCGGGACGGTCGAGCCAGCCTGCTCAGGTTGGGGCTGGTCCGACCCCGGCTTTGGCACGTGCTCCTCGCCCTGGCAGTGGCCCTGCTGTTCTATGCCTTCGCTTCGGGTGTCGACGCGCTCAGCAATCTACTCACGCCGGACCTCAACAAGGCGGTCCAGAAGGCCAGCGAGCGCCTCTTCGGCCATCTGGCTGCCAGCCCTGTCGGCATCGCCGCGATCGCGGTGACGGCCGGTGTCTGCGAAGAGCTCTTCTTTCGCGGGGCCCTGCAACCAAGGCTGGGCCTGATAGCGACTTCGGTCCTGTTCGCGTCGGTCCACAGCCAGTACGGCCTCTCGCTGACAGTCCTGGCTGTCTTGATCCTTTCCCTCGCCCTGGGTTTCCTCCGCCGCTACCTCAATACGACCACCTCCGCCCTCTGCCACGTCGCCTATGACGGTCTGGCCAGCCTCTCGATCACTGGTGCAGCTATCTGGCTGATCGGGGGCGGTCTTGAACTCCTCCTTCTCGGCGGCGCCGTGAGCGCCTGGTTCTTCACCAGGAGGGTTGGCGCGCAGCCCCTGGCGAGCTAGCGTCCTGCTCCAGAAGTTCGTTGAGTAGTCGTGGCAGCCGGCCAGGGAGCGCCGGTCCGGGCGCTGGGGCCGAATCCGGAGTCCCCGCGAAACCGGAGGTTTCGTGGGGTGGAAAGGAAGGCGTGGAACAGGAGGGGCCCGCTTCCAGCCGGTGCCGTGCGACGACAGGCCGGGCCCCTATCCGGCCC
>JALZAW010000500.1 GCA_030948155.1 Candidatus Dormiibacterota bacterium
CCGTTCTGACGGGCGAAGCTGTAAAAGTCCCAGACGATCAGGAAGTAGGACGCGAAGCCGGTCTGGGCGATGACCGCCAGCTCTTCCTGGACACGTTCGGCCGCGCCGGCCGGCGGGCCGGCTGGGTAGCGCCAGCGCAACCCCTCCGCCACCTTTTGGGCCAGATAAGACTCGGCAGTCAGGCCGGCCGGGACTTGGAACGGCGGCAGCAGGTGATGGCCCAGCTCGAGCTTGAGATTCACCAGCGAGGCCACGTCCAGCGTCGCAGCGAGAGCGTCAGGTGAGTCCGCGAAGACAGCCGCCATCTCGGCCGGCGTCTTCAGGTAAAAGTCCTGCGACTCGAACCGCCAGCGCTTGGGATCGTCGAAGTTCTTGCCCGTCTGCAGGCAGAGCAGCACGTCGTGCGCTTCGGCGTCGCCCTGGTGCACATAGTGAAGGTCGTTGGTGGCCACTCGCCGGAGCCCGAATTCATTGCCCAGGTCGCGCAGAGTCTCGTTGACCTGCTCCTGTTCGGGCATGCCGTGGCGCTGTACCTCCAGGAAATACCTGTCAGCGCCGAAGATGTCGCGGTAGCTGGCGACAGTCTCTCGCGCCCCCTCCGGATCGCCACTCAGAATCTTCGTTGCGACCTCGCCGCCCAGGCAGCCGGAGAGGACTATCAACCCCTCCGAGTGCTCAGCCAGCACCGAGCGGTCGATTCGCGGTTTGTAGTAGAGGCCCCGCATCTGGCCGATCGAGCAGAGGGCCATGAGATTGCGGTAGCCCTGGGCATCAGCCGCCAGGACCGTCAGGTGATAGGGGTCGCGGTCCACCCGGCCTTCGCGGTCGTCCAGGCGCCGCGGCGCCACGTACAGCTCACAGCCAAGGATCGGTTGGATGCCGGCGCTGAGGCAGGCCTTATAGAAGTGGATGGCGCCGTACATCACACCGTGGTCTGTCAGCGCCAGCGCGGGCATCCCCAGCTCTGCCGCCCGCGTGACCATAGCCTGGATGCGGCTCGCCCCGTCCAGCAGGGAGAACTCCGTGTGGTTGTGCAGGTGGACGAACTGATCAGGAGCTTTCAATGGCGTGTTTCAACGTCTGGCTGGAGTGGCGGGCTCCCCCGGCCCTCGATTCTAGTGGACGCCAGACCGCCCCCTGGTGCTGCTTGGCTGCCGCCGCTCGACGGCATCGCGGGTCCCCTTTCCACTGCGGAGCGGCCCGCGCTTGGACCTAACATATTGGGCGTGAAGGAGTTTGGCATAGAGATGAACGAGTCGATCCGGGGGCCGCAGCTGTGACGAGTGTGGGGCTGCTGCTGCTGCGGCTGGTCGCTGGTGGAACGCTGATGGCACATGGCTACCCCAAATTGTTCGGAGGGCCGGGCCGGAAGGCGCCGGAGCCGATGACAAAGTTGTTGGGTTCCAACTATCCCGCCGCGGTGGAAGCCAGTGGGCCCGAGGCTTTTGCCCAGAACTTGGAGCGCATGGGCGTACCCCAACCTGAACTGGCGGCCTATCTCTCAGGCCTGGCGGAGTTCGGCGGCGGACTGCTTCTCGCAGTCGGTGCGTTCACCGGAATCGCTTCCGCCGCGGTGATCTTCAACCTGGCCGTGGCAGTTCAAAAGGTGCACGGGAAGGTTGGCTTCTACGGTCAGGGAGGCTTTGAATTTCCTGTGCTGCTGGCTGCGGCCGTCGCCACCATTGGCTTGTCAGGTCCGGGTTCTCTTTCGCTGAGCGGCCCCCACGCGCGTCGCTGATCGGTTTCGGCCACCAGCGATCGGGCAGTTGGTCCTGCCAGCGCGGGCTTGCAGCCGCTCGGCGGTCTGAATTGACTCCACGCTCAGCCCCCGCGCTATCAGACCCGGCTAACGCTCGAGCAGAGCTACCGTCTCGACGTGGTACGTCTGCGGGAACATGTCGACCAGCGCTGCTCGCCGAACCCGATAACCGCCCTGCACCAGCAGGGCGAGATCTCGGGCGTGGGTGGATGGCTCACAGCTGACGTAAACCAGGCGCTCGCAGCCCAAACGCAGCAGCTCGGCAATGGCGGCCGGCTCGCAGCCCGCCCGGGGCGGATCCAGCACCACCGCCTGATGCTGGCCGAGGCGGATCTGCCGCAGGGCCACCTCGACCCGGCCGGGCAGCGAGTGGAAGTTGCGACTGCCGTTGATTCGCGCGTTGAGCTGCGACAGCTTGACGGCTGCCGGGTTCTCCTCCACAGCGGTCACCGAGGCGGCTTGGCGGGCGACCGCCAGGCTGATGGTCCCGATTCCCGCGTAGAGGTCGAGGACCGCGTCACCCGCTCCCGCGGCCAGCATGCCGAGCACCACCTCGTAGAGGGCGAGCATCTGGCGGTAGTTGGTCTGCAGGAATGTGTCGCTCCGGCAGCGAAAGCTCAGATCCCAAAACGAGAGCGTCAGGGCGTCGTCGAGCAGCACCTGTTCGGGCAGCAGTTCGCTCGCGGCCGCCGCCAGCTCGCTGTTTCCAGCAGCGTCCCGGCGGCTCTTCCAGCGGGTGCGCCAGAGCAGCCCCCGACCCAGTGGCTCGACAGTCAGCAGCAGGCTGGCCAGTCCCTGAGCGCCAATCGCCACCATCGCCTGGCGGAAAGCCAGCATCGCCTGCTCGATGCGTTCTTCATGGATGGGGCAGGTGCGGACAGGGAGCACCGTATGAGAG
>JALZAW010000068.1 GCA_030948155.1 Candidatus Dormiibacterota bacterium
CGCCGCGCGAATCGGCCCCACCCTGAGCGGAGTGTCGGCGCCGCGGGCGAAATCCGAGTAGTCGTTGGCGTAGTTGACGCCGATCTGCATGGCGATGGCGACCAGCAGGGCACCGAAGCCGGGCAGCGGCCGGATGGAGTGGTCATGGGCGGCGATGGCCGTCGCGGCCAGAACGGGAGACACGCTTGCGGCCAGTGTGGCCGGCCGGGCAGCCAGCCACCAGATCAGCGGCTTGCTCAGCGGACGGCGACTTTCCGGTCTCAGGACACTACGGACGCTTGGGGAAGCGGGTGAAATCAGCCTTGCGCTTCTGAACGTAGGCGTCCCGGCCCTCCTGCGCCTCTTCGTTCATGTAATACAGCAGCGTTGCATCGCCGGCGAGCTGCTGGATGCCCGCCAGGCCGTCGTCGGCGGCGTTGAGGGAAGCCTTTAGCAGGCGCAGGGCGAGTGGGCTGTGCTGGAGCATTCTGTGGCAGACCTGCAGAGTCTCCGCTTCCAGATCGGCGAGTGGCACCACCCGGTTCACCAAGCCCATCTCCAGCGCCTGCCGGGCGTCATACTGCTCGCAGAGGAACCAGATCTCTCGAGCCTTCTTCTGACCCACTATGCGGGCCAGGAGCCCTGAGCCATAGCCGCCGTCGAAGCTGCCGACTCGGGGCCCCGTCTGCCCGAAGCGGGCGTTGTCAGCGGCGATTGTCAGGTCGCAGACGACATGGAGGACGTGACCGCCGCCCACCGCGTAGCCGGCCACCATCGCCACTACCGGCTTGGGGGTCCGTCGGATCTGGATCTGGAGGTCGAGGACGTTCAGGCGACCGATGCCCTGAGCGTCGCGGTAGCCGTCATCGCCGCGGACGCGCTGATCGCCGCCGGAGCAGAACGCCTCGGTTCCGGCGCCGGTCAGGATGATGACGCCGATGGCCGGATCGTCGCGGGCCACGTTGAAAGCGTCGCTCAGCTCAAATAGGGTGGCCGGTCGGAAAGCGTTGCGCACATCCGGCCGGTTGATGGTGATCTTGGCGATCCCACCCTGCGTGTCGTAGTAGATGTCCTCGTAGGCTCCGGATCGCTGCCAACCGTTCAAGTCAGCACTCATGGAGCAGACGCTCGCATGGTGTTATGGTAGTGAACTTCAGCATCCGATGGCTCGTCTCCGGATGCTCAGGATGAAACCGATGGATCCCCTGAGACAGCTCGCCGCTCGGCACGGTCCGCGCCGGGCCCTGAGTGACAGAGGCGCTGGCTTCTGGGTGACGTGGTTCGATCTGGATCAGCTCGCTCACACCTGGGCCGGCCGATTTGAAGCGGCAGCCTTGAGAACTGGCGAGCGGGTGGCCGTGCAGGAACCTGCCGGCGTCCGATTCTCGGCTCTACTGCACGCATGTCTTCGCTTTGGCGCGGCACTGGTCCCGATCCCGCCCCAAGCGCCGGCCGCCGAGGTGGAGCGAATCCTGGCGGATTCAAGGCCGCGCTTCTTTGTCCGCGAGGGGCAGCTGGAGCCGACGGGATTAGCAGCTGCCGCGGGCGACCCGGAGGACGTCTGCGTGCTCTACACCTCAGGTACCAGCGGCCAGCCAAAGGGGGTTCGACTGACCCTGGCCAACCACGCGGCCTCGGCTGAGGGCTGCGTTTCTGCCTTGGCCGCGGGCCCTGAGGATCGCTGGCTCCAGGTACTGTCCCCCCATCACGCGGGCGGCATGGCCATCCTTTTCCGGTCGGTCTTCTTCAACCAGCCAGTGGTTGCGCTCCCCGAGTTCGATCTGCCGCTTGTGCTGGAGGCAATCGAATCTGAACGTCCGACGCTGGCCGCCCTGGTGCCGACGATGCTGACCAAGCTGCTCCAGGCAGGCGGCCTCGATGGCCTGCGAAGATTGCGCGCGATCCTGATCGGCGGCGCACCCGCACCGGCGGACGAGGTGAGGGCATGGGCCGATCTGGGGCTGAACGTCTGTCCCAGCTACGGCCTGACCGAGAGCGCCTCCCAGGTAGCGGTGGTGCCCCCCGGCCGAGCCAAGGAGCTGGCCGGAACTGCCGGCCTGGTTGGCGCCCACGCGCGCATCGACTTGGAGGCCGGACAGATCATCATCAGCGGCGCCTGCCTTTCGCCCGGTTACGTCAACGCCGAGTTGAAGCCGTCGCCCGCGGACGGCCGTTTCGCCACCGGGGATCTGGGCCTTCTGCAAGACGGGGTGCTGACGGTCCTGGGGCGCAGCGACGACACCATCATCACAGGCGGGGAGAGCGTCAACCCGGAGGAGGTCGAAGCGGTTCTGCGAGCGCATCCGGGCGTGCGCGAGGTCGCCGTCGCCGGCAGGCCCGATCCGCTCTGGGGCCGGGTGGTGGGCGCCTGGCTGGTCAGCGAAGCGGAGGTGCAAGAGCTGGAGGACTGGTGTCGGGCGCGGCTGCCTCCCTTCAAAGTGCCTCGCCTCTGGCACCGAGTCAGCGAACTGCCCCGCAACTCTGGGGGCAAGGTGGTCCGCCGCTCTCTGCCTGACTAAGCTCAGGCCGATTCAGTTGATCCGGCGCTGGCCGGGGCCCCATTCCCGCTCTCGCAGCCGGAACTTCTGGATCTTGCCTGTCGAGGTCTTCGGCAGCTCGCCGAACTCGACTGCCTTCGGCACCTTGAACCCGGCCAACCGGCCGCGGCAGTGCGCGATGATCTCCTCGGCGTTGGCCTGGCCGCCCGGCTTCAGTGTCACAAAGGCTTTGGGCACCTCACCCCACTTTTCGTCGGGGATCGCGATGACGGCTACCTCCATCACCGCCGGGTGGCTGACCACCGCCTGTTCCACCTCGATGGTCGAGATGTTCTCACCGCCCGAGATGATGATGTCCTTCTTCCGGTCCCGCAGCTCGATGCCCCCGTCAGGATGCATCACGCCGATGTCGCCGGAGTGAAACCAGCCGCCGGCGAAGGCGGCCTCGGTCGCCTCCGCGTTGGCAAAGTAGCCCTTCATGACGACGTTCCCGCGCATCACCACCTCGCCCAGCGTCTCGCCGTCGCGAGGGACGTCCCTCAGGTCGGGATCGACCACGCGAACTTCACCGGCCAGCAGATTGGGATGGCCCTGCCTGGCGCGGCGGGTCGCCTGCTCGAGGGGCGGGAGCTGCTCAGTGCCGGGAGGGGGGACGTTGATCGTGTAGGGGCCGTAGGTTTCGGTCAGACCGTAGACGTGCTCAAGTTCGAAGTTGAGCGCCTGCATCTCGGATATGATCGTGGGCGACGGTGGGGCGCCCGCGGTGAGGGCGCGTACCGGCTGCTCCAAGCGCTCCGCCGCCGGGTCGTTGACGAGCATGATGAGCACGGTCGGAGCGCCGCAGAAAGCTGTCGCCTGGCCCGACTTCAGCAGCCGCCAGACAAGGGTCGGATCGACCTTCGGAATGCAGACGCTGGTGGCCCCTGCTGCCACGGTGGCCCATGTGAAGCACCAGCCGTTGCAGTGGAACATGGGCAGGGTCCAGAGGTAGCGCGAGTCGCAGTCGAGGCGAAGATCCAACGCCATCGCAACTGCGTTCAGATAAGCCCCGCGATGGTGGTACATCACTCCCTTCGGCCGGCCAGTGGTGCCCGAGGTGTAGTCGATGGCGATGACCTCGTACTCGTCCTCCAGCACAGGCTCGATGGGCTCTTCCGAGCCACCGGCGACGAACTGCTCGAAGTCGGCGCCGAGCGAGATGCGGCGGACTCCCTGGGGCGCTTGGGCCAGCTGCTCGGAGAGCTCGGGTGAGTGGAAGGCAAGCTTCGAGCCCGAGTGCTCCAGGATGTATCCGATCTCGTCAGGGCTGAGCCTGGTGTTGATGGCGACGACCACCGCACCGGCCATGGGCACCGCGAAGTGGGCCAGCTGGAGCGGCTCCGAGTTGAAGGCTAGAAACGCCACCCTGTCGCCATTCGCCACCCCGGCGGCTGCGAGAGCGCTGGCGAAGCGGCGGGCGCGCAGCAGCCACTCGGAGTAGGTGAAGCGCGATTCGCCGTCGACCACCGCTGTCCGGCTGGCGTGCACCGCTGCTGACCGCTCGAGGAAGCTGAGCGGCGTCAGCTCCTGCCGGTAGACCGGCCGGGTAGCTGGCCGCGAGGTCGTCTTCTCAGATACTGTCACTTGCGCCTCTCCTGACCATGGCTTCGCGGCACTTTACGCTGTCTATCATGCCGCTGATTGGAGCTCATGTCGACTCGACCGGCGGACTTCACCACTCCTACGAGCGCGCCGCGGCGATGGGCGCCGCCGCGATCCAAGTTCATCCCACTCCGCCGGGATTCTGGGGCTCGCCCAAGCTGGATCCCGAGCGAATCGAGAAGTTCCGCGCCGCCGCCGACGCGGCCGGGCGGCCGCCGTTTTACTTTCACGCCGTCTACCTGATCAACCTGGCGGGACCTGATCCGAAGCTTCGGCAGCGGTCCGAGAGCACGCTGGCCGGCTATCTCCGGGCAGCCGACGAGCTGGGTATCGACGGCGTCATCTTCCACACCGGCAGCCACAAGGGCGCCGGCTTTGAAGCCGTGCTGCCCATCATCACCGAGCATCTGAAGAGCGTCATGGACCGCGCCGACCCCCAGCAAGCTCGCCTGTTGATCGAGAACAATGCGGGTGCTGGGGGCTGCGTTGGCGCCCGCTTCGAGGAGCTGCGGGCGATGCTGGACGCCGTGGACGACAGCCGCGTCAACACTTGCTTCGACACTTGTCACGCGTTCGCCTCCGGCTACGAGATGCGCACCCGCCAGGCGGTGGAGAAGACGCTGGCCGAATGGCAGCGGGTCGTCGGCCTGGAGCGGCTGGAAGTGATCCACTGCAACGACTCCCAGTTCGGGCTCGGCTCCAACCGGGACCGCCACGCCAATATCGGCCTCGGCCTGATCGGCGAGGACTGCTTCCACGCCCTGCTTCACCAAACTTGCCTGGAGAAGATCCCGTTCATTTTGGAGGTCCCCGGTTTCGAGCAGAAGGGGCCTGACGCCGCCAACCTGGAGATCCTGCGCCGGCTGGCCGGCTAGCGACATGTCTGTAGGTGCCGGAGCGGTGGACTCAGAGCTGGAGGGGCGGAGACTCAACGAGCGGCTGATCGCTTCGCTCATCGACTCGGGCGCGATCAGTCAGCCGGCGATCGCAGCAGCCTTTCGGGCCACGCCACGGCAGTACTTCCTGCCTGGCCTGAGCCTGGCTGAGGCTTACGCCGACGAGGCGATCCGCACCAAAACAGGGGACGATGGAGTGGCACTCAGCTCGGCCTCCCAGCCGGCGATCGTCGCCATCATGCTGCAGCAGCTGCAGGTCGAGCCCGGCGACAGAGTGCTGGAGGTCGGCACCGGCACCGGCTACAACGCCGCCCTTCTCGTGCATCTGGTGGGGCCGACCGGACACGTGGTCAGCCTCGACGTGGACGAGGATCTCTGCGCTCGCGCGCGAGAGAACCTGGCCCGAGCCGGGGTCGGCGGCGCTGAGGTGAAGCGGCAGGACGGAGCCCAAGGCTGGCCAGAGAGGGCGCCGTTCGATCGCATAGTCGTGACCGCGTCAGCTGCTGACCTGTCGCCCCAGTGGCTGTGGCAGCTCCGCCAAGGAGGGCGGCTCGTGGTGCCGATGGCGCTGCTGGAGGCGGCCCGCCCCCACCTCTGCGCGACCTTCGTCAAAAACTCGGGCCGGCTGCGGGGGGAGTCGGTCCAGTGCTGCGGATTTCTTCCTCTACGCGGAGAACTGGGGCCCAAGTCGGGTCTGAGCGGGGAGAAGATGGAGGGCGCCGCCGACGAGAGCGTGCTGCGGACAATCTCGTCGTATGTGCTCGATGCGTCGCCGGTCGGGACCGAGATCCCGGCTGCCTGCCGCGTCTACTGGCGCCGACCGAACTTCAGCTTCTGCCTGCGCCGCGCGACCAGCCACGCGAGTTGAGGCGGGGCCGTCGTTCGTGTGGCCGCACCCCGGGCGCGGCTGCGGTCCATCTGTGACAACTACCTTGGGCCTTTTCGAGATGTCGATGTTGCCGGCGCTCGTTCGACGTTCTTATTGGAGCTTGTCCGGCGGTCCTCGAACCGCCCGGAGACCCAGCTCCACTCAGTCCAGAAGGAGATATGACCATGCGATTCATGCTGCTGCTCAAAGCAAACCAGGACACCGAGGCCGGAGTCATGCCCGGTCCGGAGGACTTTGCCGCGATGGGCAAATTCAACGAGGAGATGGTGAAGGCTGGCGTGCTGCTGGCGGCCGAAGGGCTTCAAGCCAGCTCGAAGGGGGCTCGGATCAGCTTCTCGGGTGAGAACAGGACTGTCACCGACGGACCCTTCACGGAGACCAAGGAGCTGATCGCCGGCTACTGGCTGCTCCAGGTCAGGTCGAAGGAGGAGGCGATCGAATGGGCCAAACGCAGTCCTCTGGAGGAGGGTGAGGTCGAGATCCGACAGGTTTTCGAAGCTTCGGACTTCCCACCCGAAGCTTTTACTGCCGAACTAGCGGAGCGCGAGCAGGTCATTCGCGACCAGCTGCAGCAAAGGGCCTCCGAGCAGTAGACGGCGCGCGGACCCGCCCCGTGCCTAGCTGAGATGAACCAGGTGGCGGTTCCCGAGACACATGGGGCGATCGAGGCGGTCTGGCGGATTGAGTCAGCGAAGTTGATCGCCAGTCTTACCCGGATGGTGGGCAGCCTGGAGTTGGCGGAGGAGCTGGCCCAAGATGCCCTGGTCGCAGCGCTCGAACGGTGGCCGGAGTCGGGCGTGCCGCGCAACGCGGGCGCCTGGCTCATGGCCATAGCGAGACGCCGGGCGATCGACCACTGGCGCCGGAAGGAGCGGCTGGCGAATAAGCTGGATGAGCTCGGTCGCGAATTAGAGATCGAATCTGACAACACGTCCGCCGAGTTCGACGCCACCTTCGAAAATGAGATCGGTGATGACCTCCTGCGTTTGGTGTTCATCGCCTGCCACCCGGTCCTCTCCCGGGCGGCGCGGGTGGCGCTCACGCTCCGAGTGCTTGGCGGTCTCAAGACCGACGAGATAGCACGCGCCTTTCTGGTTTCTGAGGCGACCATCGGCCAACGAATCGTCAGGGCGAAGCGAACTCTCGCCGAAGCTCAGGTTCCCTTCGAGGTTCCGCAGGGACCCGAGCTCGCCGAGCGTCTCTCGTCGGTGCTCGAGGTCGTCTACCTGATCTTCAATGAGGGCTACTCGGCAACCGCCGGTGACGACTGGACGCGACCCCAACTGTGCCAGGAGGCGCTACGTCTGGTCCGGATCCTCGCGGGGCTGCTGCCGAAGGAAGCCGAGGTTCACGGGCTCGCCTCGCTGCTGGAAATCCAGGCTTCGCGCCTGGCAGCGCGCCTCGGCCCGGCTGGAGAGCCGGTTCTGTTGCTCGACCAGGACCGGGGTCGCTGGGATCACATGCTCATCCAGCGGGGACTGAGGGCGCTGCAGCGGGCTGAGGAGTTGGGTGGTGGGCTCGGCCCCTACGGCCTCCAGGCCGCGATCGCCGCCTGCCACGCGCGAGCGCGCACGCCAGGCGAGACTGATTGGGTGCGGATAGTCGCCCTCTACGATGGGCTCGCGCAATTGGCGCCCTCGCCCGTCGTCGAGTTGAACCGGGCCGTCGCGGTGGGGATGGCCTTCGGCCCGTCCGCCGGTCTCGAGCTGGTCGATGGGCTGGTGGGGGAGGCGTCGCTGCAGGGGTACTACCTATTGCCGAGCGTGCGGGGCGACCTTCTCGCCAAGCTCGGCCGATTGGCGGAGGCCCAGGCGGAGTTCGAGCGGGCGGCCTCCCTGACGCGAAACGGCCGTGAGCGCACGCTGCTCCTCCGTCGCGCCGCAGCTTGCTCGCGGGGCTCAGCCGCTAAGTAGGCGCGAGTCCGGTGAGGCTCTCTGCCAAGCTGATCAGGCGGATGGCTTGTGGAAGTAGGGGCCTTGGTCGAGATCGTCGATGAGCCCGGGATGCGTGGGCTGCCATCCGACCAGCTCGCGGGTCAGCGCGCTGGAGGCCGGGTTGTCGGCGCCGAGGAAGCCGGCCAGCCAACTGAAGTGCTCGGGGGCGTTTTCGGGGGAGATGGCGACCACCGGGAGGTCGAGATGCCGCCCGATCACCCCGGCGATGTCGCGGATCGGTACGCCTTCATCTGCCACCCCGTGCAGCGCCGACCCCGCCGGCGCCTCCTCCAGCGCCAGGCGGAAGAGGTGCGCGGCATCGATGCGGTGCACGGCGGGCCAGCGGTTGGCCCCGTCGCCGATGTAGCCGGAGACGCCCTTGTTGCGGGCGATGTCGACAAGGATCGCGAGGAAGCCGTGATCTCCTTCGCCATGAACCGTCGGCGCGAGTCGCACAACCGACGAGCGGACGCCGCGGGAAGCAAGGGAGAGTGTCAGCTGGGCAGTGGTCAGCCGAGTGAGCGCGCCGCTGATCAGAGGCGCCGCATCGGAGTCGGGGCCATGCCCATCGCGTTCGGTCGCGACCCGACCCGGCGCGAGCCCGAGAACCCCGGAGGCGATCACGAACGGTCGGTCAGAACCTTGGAGCGCCTCGCCGAATGTCTCAACGGCACGCCGGTCCGCGTCGACAGCGCCCTGGAAGTCCCCCGAGAAAGCAATGTCGTGCTTGAAGGCGAGGTGAATCACACCATCCGCCGCGGCCGCCGCCCCGCGCAGGCTGTTGAGGTCGTCGAGAGTGCCACGCTGCACCTCTGCCCCGGCGGCGGTGAGAGCAGCGGCCGAGGCATCCGATCGAGCTAGACCGATGACCTGATGGCCCGCGCCGATGAGTTCGGGAACGAGGGCGGAGCCGATCCAGCCGGACGCGCCGGTGACGAATACACGCATGAGTGACCTCCGGTTCATCGCCCGTCCCCGCACCGAGAACAGATCTATGTCAGTTGCTGCCATCACTCTACCATGAATGTCAGCCACTGCCATCAGCCACTACGATGGGCGCATGGCCCGTTGGAAGCCGGACAGCCGCGGCAGGCTCGAGCAGGCAGCCCTTGCTCTTTACGGCGAGCGCGGGTTCGAGAACACCACGGTCGCGGAGATCGCCGCGCGTGCAGGAGTGACGGAGCGCACGTTCTTCCGGTATTTCGCGGACAAGCGTGAGGTTCTGTTCGGGGGCGCGCGCCCACTGCAGCAACACCTCGTGAGCGCCGTTATGAGCGCGCCTGATTCGGCTGCGCCGATGGACGCGGTCGCTGCCGGCCTTGAAGCCGCCGGCGCCCTGCTCCAAAAGCGCCGCGAAAGCGCCAG
Organism: Candidatus Dormiibacterota bacterium; assembly: GCA_030948155.1. Lineage (GTDB taxonomy): Bacteria > Chloroflexota > Dormibacteria > Dormibacterales > Dormibacteraceae > Dormiibacter. Next base: position 9,203 of record JALZAW010000068.1, read on the forward strand.
GCAGCGCCAGACCATCATCGCTGCGAACACTGGGCTGCGAGAGCGCGAGCTGATCAAGCTCGCGTCACTCGCGTCGGCTCTCGCTGACGCGTTGCGCCGGCGCGGTACCACGGGCCCGGCCGCGACGCTGACGGCCGAGGCGGGAATCGCGGTCTTCAGAGTCGCGGTTGAACGCTGGGTCAACGAGAGCAACCAGCGAGATTTGCGGCAGTACATCCGAGAGTCGCTGGGTGATCTCAAAGCCGTGACCGCCGGCAGCTGACTCTTTCAAAGTCACGGCGAGGTCGCGCCGTAAAAGGCTTGGACACAACGCGGTCAGGCCTGCTACAATACGAACATGCGTTCCCTCTGCGAGTCGTCAGAGTGTGAGCCATTGGTCGAGAAGCTTCATGGCGTGATCAGCGATTTGGCGCTTCAGGATGTCAGGGCGTATCCGTGCTCAGTCCAAAGTGAAGAGTTGACCGCGCTGAACCGGGCCCTCAATCGCCTGCAGGCCGAGTTCACCCGGCGGACAAGGATTCTTGACCAGAATCAAGGCTGGGTGGCGACCGGCGCGCTGAGCACTCAGGCCTGGCTTCGCCGCGAATGCCACCTTTCCGCTGCGGCAGCGTCGGATCGGGTC
>JALZAW010000501.1 GCA_030948155.1 Candidatus Dormiibacterota bacterium
TCGCCGACCTGGAGGCGGACCTCCTGACCAAGACCGCGTGGCGGGCGGCCCAGCGCATCGACCTCGCGCACAGAGAATGGACGCTGCTGGTGTACTTCATGCGGCATCCCCGGCAGGTGCTCTCCCGCGAGCGCATCCTTAACCACGTCTGGGAGCTGGACTTCGACCCCGGCAGCAACGTGGTCGACGTCTACGTCGGCTACCTCCGGCGGAAGATCAACCTCCCGGGGGTCCCACTGTTGCTGGAGACCGTGCGTGGCTTCGGCTACCGGCTGGTACCGCCTGGCCTTCCAGACTGACCGGATGCAGCCTGGCGGCGCCCAGGCGTCGCCAGGCTGCGTTCATGTGGTCGGGTGATGGTCCGCAACGGGGCAAACAAGAATACGCCAGGAACCTGCCGTAGCCCCCTGAGAAGGCCCGGTGCTCGGGTCCGTGTCACCAGGTGACAAGTAGGGGTGCTGATAAGAAACGTGTCACCAGCCGCTATTTGCTAGACTGGAAGTGCTCGATCACGTCCTGGTATCGTTGTTGGGCGTCCGCCCGGGCGAGGTGGGAGAAGACCTCCAGAGGCCGGAGGGTGGCGTGTCCTAACCTCGGGTTGCGAGGTGGCTCGCCGAACCACCGGCGGACCCCGTTGGGCTGGACCCTGGAGCAGGTGGCGGAGCAGGCCGAGGTCTCGGTGGGCATGCTCTCGCTGATCGAGACCGGCAAGCGGCGGCCCTCACCGCGCTCCTGGCAGCGGATCCGGCAGACGCTGAATATCAGCGAGCCGCTGCCCGAGGAGGTCTTCTGGCAGCAGTAGCGGCGCGAGATCTCGGGACGAGATAGCGTGCCCTCTCCCCCGAGTAGACCCGACACCTGGAGGCTCTTCCAGGTAGCGAGCGGCGGCGCCATTCTGTGGGTGCTTCAAACCTTCAGAAGGAGGCGCCGCCTTGACCAATGATGATGTCATCCACCGCAGCCGGCTCCGACTCTTCGCGCTCGCCAGAGAGATGGGCAGCGTCCGCGCCGCTTGCCGGCTACTGGGCGTCCACCACTCGACCTACTATCGAGTTGTGTCGCGAGTAGTGGATCCTCCTATGGATGTCAAGCCCGGTTGGGAGCCGGTGCCAGGACGCCGAACACCTCGCGAGCGACGTAGCGCTTCAAGCAGCGGATGACTTCGGGCTTGGACTTGCCCTGGGCCAGACGTCTTTGCATGTAGGCCTTTGTCGGCCCGTGCCAACGCAGTCTCGTCATCACAATTCGATGAAGGGCCGCGTTGGCCTGACGGTCACCGCCGCGATTCAGCCGGTGGCGCTTGGTCTGCCCTGATGATGCTGGAATTGGCGAGGAGCCACAAAGCATGGAGAATGAGGGGTCCGAGCGGAGCCGGTCAGGGTTGTCGCCGGCGGCGATGAGGAGTGCGGCGGCCGAGTCCGACCCTACACCAAAGCGGTCGCGTAGCACGGGGGCGGTTTCGGTAGTGAGCTGATCGAGTTGGACCTCCAGCTCGCGCGCCTCGGCCTCCAATGCTTGGCAGCAGGCGGCCAGCGATTTGAGTGCGGTCTTAGTGGCCGTTGTTGGGTCGACGACTTGACCCGGGCGGAAGCGCGCGCATGTGCTGACCAGGCGCGCGGTGGACAAGTTCCGTAGGGCTTCCCTGAGTGCTTCTGGTGCCAAGACAACGAGGGCCTTGATGGCGTTGCTGGCCTGGGTCCTGGCCTTTGTCGCGGATGCCCTCGCGATTCGGAGTGCCCGGATCATCTCGACCTTCTCGGCTGAGGCCCGCGGGAAATGGCGAGCCTTTCCCGAAAGAACAGCGGCCGCTGCCGCCTCGGCGTCGATCGGGTCTGACTTGCCGCGGAAGCGTCGATCCTGGCGGCCTGGCCTGATGACCTCGAGGACGAGCTGGTCCTGGCCCTGAAGGTAGCGGCTCAGTCCGAGGCCGTAGCTGCTGGTTCCCTCCACGCCGAACGCGGCGACCTCCCCGTAGCTTTGCGCCCAGGCTAGAAGAGCCGCATAGCCGCGAGCCGTGGTCGAGACCTCGAGGTGGCCAAGATCACGACCGAGCTCGTCTTTCGCATGCCCGACATGGGAGTCCTTATGGGTGTCGACGCCGACCGTGACGCGTACTGGATTGGGTATGTGTGCGATGCTGGCTACTGCCATCGGCCCTCCTCTGCAGGGATGATTGGTGGTCGACTCCCGGGCGGGCGGACAGCACTGCGATGGGGCTTGTGCCAGCCTCCTATCAGGTCACTGCTCGCTCGGCGAGTCGCATTCGTAACGGGGGTGGTCGGCCGAGAGCGACAGATCCACTAAAAGGCACTAGGCCGGTGTAAATCAGGGTCAGCCCTCGGACCAGAACCACCACCCTGAATCGTCGCAGTGTAAATCCGGGGCCGTCTTGACGAAGGCGGCCACCGTGTGGTTCCAAGTGGAGATCTCACCCAGCCACAAGGAGGACCACGACGATGGCCAACCCGAGGATGACACTACTGGAGCTGCTCAACAAGGCCGAGCAAGGAGCCGACCCCGACTTTCTCCGTGACGGCCTGAAGCTGCTCGCCCAGGAATTGATGGACGCCGAGGTGACCCAGTTGGTGGGCGCCGGCCTGCACGAGCGGGCCGAGACCAGGCTCACGTACCGGAACGGGTACCGGGAGCGGGAGT
>JALZAW010000502.1 GCA_030948155.1 Candidatus Dormiibacterota bacterium
GTGGCCGCCGTCGCCGGCTCTCCCAATTACCCGCGCGATACCATCGCGGGAGCCTCCAGCCACGATCCCGGCGGTGCCGTGCTCGCCTTCACGCAGGAGCTGGACGGCACCTCGACCTCCAGCGCGAACGCCCAGGAGTTCGGTGTGGGCGACCCAGCTCAGACCTTTGTTCTGAAACCCCTCCGTGCTGCCGCCCCGCTGCTGGGGGAGGTCTCTGTGCAGGGGCTGCCCAGGCTGCCGGTCTCCGATCTGCGCCAGGCGATCGCTAACTACGACTCGGCCAGCGCCGATCAGCGCATGAGTTGGGCCAACAACTACGACAAAGCCCTGCGCACAGTCATGCCCGAGGCCAGCGGCATGGGGGCGAAGAGCCCCGAATACGCCAAGATTGGCTCTCTCAGGGGCGACTTCGGCCCCGTGCCCGCGCTAGTCGAGGCGGACGTCTACCTGGCCCAGACCGGCTACCTCGAGCAGTACTTCCAGGCCGTCGACCCGGGGCGCTCCTTCCACCTGACTAACCTCTGGCTTTACGACCACCCCACCTTGCTCAACACCGCGGTCGACCAGGGTCTGACCGACGATCAGTGGGGCATGGTCAAGGAGCGGGGCTTCACGGTGGGCCCCTGGTATCTGTTCGTCCCCGGGGTGTTCCACGTGTACTTCCCCGGCGGCGCGACCGGCCAGGGCTTCGTCCTCTGGAATTTGGCCTTCGCCGTCCTTCTGCTTTTCGCTGTGCCGCTGCTCCCGGGCCTGCGCAGCTTGCCGAGACACCTGAAGCTGTACCGCTTTATCTACCGCTATCCGAAGCCTGGTGAGCTGGAGTCGCCGGCCCTCCGCGAGCGGCACGGTCCAGTGCACGCGGCAGGAGGCGGGGAATGAGCCTCCCGCCGCGCCGGCACGAGCCGCAGCGCCGCACGCGAGCCCTGGAGATGATGGTCTTCCTGGTGGCCTCGGCCATCGGTGTCTACGCGCTCGGGACCGGGCTGACGGGCCTGGTGGAGCCGGGCCGGGGCTTCGACCTTCCCTGGCTGGCAGTGGCGTCCATCGCCATCTGGATACTGTTTGCGCAGATGGGCCGGGTGCAGGACGCCTGGCCGCGGCGTGAGAAGGCGGAAGCTCGACTGGCGCAGCCGAGCCAGCGAGGGGAGGACAGGGATAAGGTATCGCAGCCCGACGAAGGAGGTGGGACGTCATGAGACTCCATCGCGACGCCTACAGCGCCGCCGTCGGCGTCTTGTTCTTGGCGGCACTGATCGCGCTGCTGCTGTGGATCGTCAATCCAATCCACTAGGCGGGGTACCGAACAAGCCGGCCACTATGCGACCGCGACCGCCGAATCTTCGATCCCGCCACGGGGAACTGGACGACCAGGATCGATGGCAATGCCAAGAACTTCTGCCGGTGCGCTTCGACTGAAGAACAGGACCGTCTTCGTAGTGGGAGGGCTGACAACGGCTCCATAGGCTGCGGACTGACGGCCACCGTGGAGGTGCATTCGCCTGACAATAGTGGGGTTCTCCGGCACGTGAGGCGAGTGGTGATGTCAGCTCGCGAGCTGCACACCAAGCCAGAAGACAGCAAGCGTCGCCGCGAAAACTAGCATTGCCAGGGCCCGTGAGGTCATCAGCGCAGTACGTGAGTGCGTCAGACGCCCCGTCACCACATGGAGCGCGCTCGCAACCAGGATGGCACCGCCCAGCTCAGTTTTCGCTACGGCCAGCTCCGGCCACTGGAGCCCGGCCGCCATTGCAAGGCCGGAAGTGCCGATCAGCAGCCACGCCAGCGCCGAGAGGCCAGCGAATGCCCAGCCGACCTGGCGAACGAAGTGCCGGAAGAGCTCCCGAGGTAACGTCTGCACCCCGACCAGCACTGCGGTCGCCAGGGTCACGAGGCCACCCAACCAGAGGGCCGCTCCGATCAAGTGAAGCCAGACCAGGACTCTCATTCGACCGCCAGCCGGTCAGCCAGTGTGGCCGTGCAGTGATGAGATCCCATTGTTGCATTCCTCCGTTCGGCGGCCACCCTCACAGTCTCTGCCCTCTGACCTGATCGTTGAACGCTTGGCCGCGGCTTACGGTGAGCCCTCGCTTCCGTGGATGCCGTCCCTGGTTGAGCTCTCAGAGTAGCCGGCCTGTTCCCCATCTCGACGATCGAAGATCTGATCCGATGGGCTGCGGAACGTGGCCGTGCTTGGTCCCGATGCACGCGCTAGGCTGGCCACCAAACCCGGGCAGCACGCCAGCGCTCAGCAGCTTCGAGACGTCAGGCGCGCGGACGCGGATTGCATCCGTGCCGCAAGGGGCTGGAGAGTGGTTAAGTCGTGAGTCCAGTAGGAGGAGACCGGGAAAACCGGGGGAGAAGCCCGTATGTCAAGCGGCGACGTTGACCGACGTGGCTGAGATAAGGTCGCGGTCGGCCAGCATGTGTGCGCATTCCGATGAATCCGGCCGGTCATTCCGATGAATCCGGCCACCCCCTGTCGGAGGTCGCGTGAGCGACCGACGCAAGGGCTCGTTTACCCCTTGATGATCACCTCCTCGTAGATGGTCTCCGGGTAGTCTCGCACGGCGCCGGTGGACAGGTGCTGGGAGTCGCGCCGGCTGCTCATGGGGCCTCTGCGGGCGTCTCAGCGCGTCGCTTTTCGGGCGCGGCCC